>NZ_JBEXID010000012.1:0-139979 GCF_040608395.1 Streptomyces sp. NPDC005181 | reverse complement strand
AGCCCACAGGCTGAGATGCTCCTCCGTCACATCCACCAGCATGACCACTCAACGACAGCACCGATCAACCGTCACAAGATCTGCTGCTGTAGTACGAGGAGGGCTAACACGCTGGCGACGATGCCTTTCCAGGTTCGCCGAAGCGATCATTTTGGTCCCTCAACGGTAGAGCAGCCAGGCCCCTATACCCATCCCCGCAAGCAGCAAGGGCCCATAAACGGGAGCAACCGCCCACGACCTAATATCGGGCCAATCCGGCCAGTAGTTGACACGAGAACCCGCAGGCGACGCCAGGGTAGGATTCAAGGAGAATGCAGGAATTGAACGACCGGCCGCTACCTCGTCATAGAGCTTACGAAAGGCGCGCTCCTGCTTTAGATAATTAGCATCAAGAATACCGAATACAAGCACCGCCAAGAGGCCAAGAAGTGCCACGAAGATCGAACTCTTCGTGATCGCGTATCCGTAAGTCGCGGTTACAATTGGAAGCAGCCACGCCTTCGAGGATGACGACGCCTGCGACATGCGCGTAATTATCGCTTGGATGAACGACAAGTGCTGCCGACGATCCTCCGCCCCAACCGCGCTTACTTCACTAAAAAGCGCAGACTGGATCGCAGCGAGAGTCTGGCTTTGAGCTTGACCACCTTCGGCCGCACCCGTAGGCCATCTAAGCACCATGCGATCCCCCGACCATCGGGGCACGAGGTGGAAATGCACATGAGGCACGGTTTGAGTGGCAGCTGCCCCGGTCGACTGAATCACGTTCAAACCATCCGGAGCTAGGGCCGAACGGATCGCACGCGCTGCCCTCAGAAGCGCTTCACCCAAATCACGGGCCTCAACAGCATTGAGATCGGTCAAGTCTGAAACGTGGCGGTTCGGCACTACCAAAGTGTGACCGCGAGTGGCTTGTTCCAATGGAAAAAATGCGGTGACCTCTTGGGTGCGATACATCACCCTCGCACTGGAGTCGCCTCCTTCGACAATCACGCAAAACGGGCATGCGGATTGATTTACCATGACCGCCTAATCACCCCTTGACCCGACCAAGACTCCAAGTTGTCACGCAGTTTATTATAAGTCGCCTTACTGTCAGTCTTTCCCGACCAATCCTGCGTCGTGGGATCAAATACTGGCACTACCCCCGCACCAATAGCCTTGACAAAGGGGTCGAAACCCGAACTATCAACGCCCCCCAGAGCCGAGAGTCCATGGATTCGGATCCCCAGCAGCGGCTTCTTGTCGGCCCATGCCTTTTTAATCTCATGCATGACCCAGGGTCGACTTGCCGTGTGCTTGCCGATCAAGACGATGACGGCCTTCTTGTACGCCATCTGTTCGTGAATCCACTTCTTGATTGCCTCGTCTCCACGCCTACGCACCTGCTCCCAGTCCTGCGAGTTCAACAGTGACTGCGCTTCAAGAGCGTTAATATTGCGAACCAACTGGACGCGGTGGACATCTTGTTCGTAGTGGAAGCTGTAGAAGACTGTCTTGGCCATGGAAGCGCCAATCGAGAGTGCCGATGCGGACGACTGCGACTCTAACTGCGACCTCCGACAACTTGTACGAGAACGCAAGAAGTCATGACCTTGTAGGCGAGGTGGTCACACACAGCAGCTCTGACGCGGATCGCAACCGCGAGCAGCCGGTCTACGTCCGTCAGCGCCAGGGCCCAGAAGTTCAGCACATGGATCCGGGGCGCCCGAAAGCGCGTGACCAAGGGGCGCCGACCGCAGCGGGCAGAGCGTCACAGCGTGATCTCCCTCGAAGATCATCCGCCCTGGCCGCAGCCCACCGCGTGCATTGGTGTCCTAGCCTTCGCGATTCTGAGTGCTCGGAAGCAAGACCCAGCCACCACCCTGACAGAGGGAACGGACGAGAGGAGCTACACCGCCATGGGGGGCGTCTTCATCAACTACCGCAGAAGTCCGCGTGCCACGGATGCGGTGCACCGGCTGCGTCATCGGCTCGGCCGACACTTCGGTGACGCGCAAGTCTTCCTCGACACGTCGTCGATGCTGCCGGGTAGCCGCTACCCAAACGACCTCAGAGCCCGAGTGCATGACTGCGAGGTCCTGCTCGTCACCATTCCGGAGGGCTGGTTGGAGGCGCGCGACCCGTCGGGCGCTCGATCCCTCGACCGCCCGGGCGACTGGGTGCGGCACGAGATCGAACTGGCGCTGGCCGCTGGGAAGACCGTTATCCCACTGCTCCTTGACGCCGCAGAGCCACCATCGCCCGAGTTGCTTCCCACGTCGATCCGCGATCTCTCTCTGCGGCAGGCGCATCGCCTCCCCTCGGATGACTGGGACGCATCCGTTGAGGAGCTAATCGCCTCGCTGGAGACCCTGGTGGCATCGGAGTGGGTGCCAGCAGTCCTGTCTCAAGTGCGGGCGCCACGACGGCCCGGCCGACTACTCGGCTGGGCCACCGGCCTCATCGCCACCGCGCTCTGCGTTCTAGTGCCGTGGGCAGCAACGGCGACCGGGCCGTCCTCAAATCCGGACGACGACCCGGTCGCCCTGCTGCTGGCCCTGGCCTCCCTTGGGCTGATGGGCTTCGTTCTAATCGCTGTACTGCTGGCATGCGGCCTCATGCGCCGCCTCGTTCAGGCGTGGGAACGTGAACTGCAGGACGCCTCGCAGGAGAACTACCTCCGGGCAACCTATCCGGTGCCGGCCTTTCTCCTGCTGTTCGCGGCAGTGCTTGTGACTCAAGTGTGGGGGCAGAGTCCCGGCTTCGCCGTCGTACTGATACTCGGCATGTGTGCTGCCGTCGGCCCGATGGCAGCCGGTTTCGTACGCTCCCTCAAGGAGGACCGCGAACGGTGGGTGCAGTGGCCGGAAGCGATGCCCTCGGCAGCCCCGATGGCGGTGGTCCGGCGGGAGATCGCTCGGCTTGACGTGCGTACGCAAGAATGGGAAGCGCCGATCCGGCGAGAGCAGCGGGACCGAGCACGGTTCGCGCTCGAAGAGCTGGCAGGGGCGGTGGCTACTCAGGCGCGTGCGGCGGAACGTGGGCGGTTCCGATGGCTGTGTGAGGCGCAGCCCTGGATCTTCAGCGGGTACAACCTATGGTTGGCGCTCACCGTCGCCCTCACGCTCGCCTGGACTTTGCCCCTCGGCGTCCAAGGCGGGGGTGGGGCGCGGCTGCACGCGGCGCCCGTCGTCGCTGGGGTTGTGGGGTTCTGGCTGGCCTGGACGACCATGGAGTGTGCTTACCGCTACCAGCGGTGGCAGCGCCGGATGTTTCACACAGAGGCGGTGCGACGGCTCACTGTGATAAGGGCGCGGGTCGACAAACTGAGTCTGCCGGTCCGTACGCGGCTGGCGACGGCGAGGGAACGCTAGGCGGGACAGGTGGAGCGGCACAGGGCCTGGTCACGGCCGCGACCTGGGTTCGCTCAATAAGAGCGCGAGCTGAGAAAGCTCACTCATAGGGGCCGAGGAACCGTGAGCCGTGCAAGTGGATCAGAGGTCAGCGCGTCAGCCACCCAGGCTTCGGTCTCCCATGCGAGGTCGGCCAGCCACGCTGCGGGTTTAGCGCCGGCGACGCGAAGCGACGTCCGGGCACGCCGCCGGACGACTAGTTCTCCGGTGTGGGCAGCTCGGACAGGTCGTCCTCAACGGCGACCAGCTCGGCGATCTTGGTGGCAATAACTGCCATCGAATCATCCGCCGTGTCCAAGCCGTTTCGAGAAGCAAGCAAGGGGCTAATGTCCCGGAGTTCGCCGTAGGTCGTTTCGTGCATGACAGGGAGCAGCAGGTCACGTGCAAGAAGCTCCGAGAGCTCCTTGTCAGAGACACCACCGCGATCGATGCGCCTCAGTAGCGCTGGGGTAACCAGGACGAGACCCGTACGCGACCTCGCCAGACCTCTGTCGATTTCCCGCATGAACGGTAGGCCGAGCGCGATGTCCTTCTCGCTGAACCAGACGGACACGCCCTCTGCTTCCAGCAGGTCGCACAACTTCCGGGCGGCACCGCGTCGGTCATCCCATGCGTGGCAGAGGAAGACATCGCGAAGGTCGGGCTGTTGACGCGCGCGCAACACGGCGGCGTCGCGAACAGGAGTCAGCCCCTTCACCTCGGCAGGCGTGTAAATCACGGAGGAGGTGCTCGGTGACCAAGGCGCCCGCGTTCTACCGCTACTGGAGCTGCCCCCACTGGTCGCGCCGCCCCCGCCACCGCTCCGCGGCGTGTAAGCCGGCGGCGGGTAGTAGGACCGGGGCGACGAGTACCCGTAGCCTCCGCCGCCGCACGCGGGGCACGCCGCACGTCCGCTGGCGGTCCGATGACCCTGGCGTGGGGCTGTACAACGACTCATAGCTATACGGTAGTCCACGCGGCTCCTGGAGCCATCTCCTACGGCCGAGATCCAGGGCCAGAGGCCACGGTCGACGAGCTACTGAGCCCTCATCCCAGATGGCTGGCCAGATACCAGCCTGCGCCCCCTCGTGCGCACTTGATTGCGCTCCCCTGCCCCGTCCTACCGTCCTGTGGCTCACGCCACGCGACATCGACGGAAGGGCCAGCCGGTGAAGAAGGACGAATCCAAAGCCGTCAGCGAGATCATCGACGAGCTGAGCAACACCTCGCACGTCCAGGTCCGTTCGTCCACCGAGCTGGCCGCCCGTGTCTCCGAGGCGGCAGATGATGAGGACGAGAAGCGAATAGGCAAGGGGCAGGGACCGCTTCGTCGGCGCACCGACTGCAGGGCTGTCCGGAACGCGCCACGATCTCTGACTCTCACACCCTGGCAGGTCATTCACGCCATCGGTCTCGGTGCTGCTTCGGCCCGACAGGGCGCGGGGCGGGGACTGGCCGAGCACTGGGGGAGTCTGCGCTACATCCAGGCCCTGGAGGGCAACCAAGGCGGTTACCTGCAGCTGTCGTCCGAGGGGCGCGATCTCCTGCGCTTCTACAAGGCCACGCAGTCCGGGGAGATCGGCACCGGCTTCGCCTCTCTGTTGGCCGAGAAGCTGGTCAGGTCCCGGTACCCCGACCACTCGGTCTCCGTGATTCCGTCGGACGTTGCTCTGAAGGCCGGCTGGACCCTTCGCAGCGCCTCCGGGGCGGGCCCCCTCCCGGAACCGCTGCAGCGTCGGCCCCACTTCTTCGTCGAAGCCTGGCAGCCGGGGCAGCCGTCCAAGGTCCTCCTCGTCTCCTCGAAGGGCACCCACAGCACCGTTCAGCAGGTGCACAAGCAGCTCAGCACGGCCAGTGCTCACGTGGATTCCGTGCACATCGGGCCCTATGGCACCGTCCCGTACCTGCTCATCGGGACAGAGATCCCCAAGAAGGAGAGCCTCGCCCTGCACATCCTGGAGGCACCAGGCACGACTGCCCTCAGCCCGCACGGAGAGACATCGGAAGCCGACCTGGACCTCGCCCTGGACCAGGGGAACCGCTTGGCCGACGTCGTGGGGCACGCGGAACGAGAAGGGACGACCATCCCCGGGTTCCAGGTACTGCCCGAGTCGTTTGCCTGGTTCAGCATCGTGCTGGCACGGACGGAAGCGGCCACCCTGATGGCCTTCACCGGAGGTGGCAAACCCACCGCCCAGTACCTGACCAAGGAGCAGGGGCGACGCCACTTCCAGCACGACGTCCACGCCGACACGGACAGGCTGCGAGATGCGGAGCACCGCATCCACGACGTCGACTTCGTCGGCACCGACCACATCTACCGCCTCAACGGTACCCGCGTGGAGGCGTTCTCCGGGCTCGAGAAGAGTCTGTACATGCACATCCACCACGGACGCGTCAACGAATACCGACGCGAAGTACACGAGCTCCGAGGCCAGTGGCCGAGCCGCAGCACATCGAAACAGTGGAGCGCGGTGTCCATCCGAGCCGACGGGACCGTGCTGGCAATCCGTCTCCGGGACGAGTGACCCAGCAGCCAGCCGCAACTGCTGACCGATCCGGATGGCGCTGAATTGGGGCATCAAGCTGCAGCAGGGCTGGTGAAGAGGCGGCAGCGCCGAGGGCACAGCTTCAGGTTCATCGGACCTGGATATGCCGGAACCGCTTCGAGAGGCTGCGAGGCCGACTTAGAGTGGGATCAGTCACCGAACGAGGGAGTCCACAGCATGGACCCGATCACCGCAGCCGCCCTTGCCGCGCTGGCCGGCGGGCTCGGCGGCGAAGCCGGACGTCAGGCGTGGCAAGGACTAACTGCCCTGGTTCGGCGTCCGTTCAGGAGCGCTGCGGCACAGGAAGAACGAGGCGCCGGGACACTCCAGGCCAGCTCCGGCGAGCTGGAAGTCGTCGCGCTTGAGGGGGAGCCTGCAGACCCAGTGCGCGCGCAGGCACTGGCCACCGCTCTCGGCGTACGAGCAGCCCTGGATGGAGAGTTCCGCGTACTGCTCGATGAGTGGTGGCAGCGGGCACAGGCCAGCTCATCAAGCGATGTGCACAACACCATCAGCGGCGGCGCTCAGAGTGGCCCGGTGCTTCAAGGGCGGGACTTCTCAAGCCTCACCTTCAACACAACACGCACCGCAGACTCACCCAACAGGGGCTGATCGGCGGGGGCTCATCAAAACTTGCATCGCCCCGGTAGCCAGGCCCGGCGACCGGGGCGATTCGATCGGCGCAAACTACTTCGAGGACCATGCCCGTGCCAACTTCACTCGGTCCTTAAACTGAGCTCCGACGCGTGCCCCCACTACAGCAGAGTGCCTCTGATGGATCGCTCTGCGGGATCATTCAGACTGCGTATTCAGCCAAGCCTGGATGAGCATCGACGCCTGTTCTTCCTCAGCTGCTGACTGTTTCATATCCTCTTCCCACCTCACGGTGCGAAACAGCCCTCTGTCACGCCATTCATTCAACGGTGCTTCGAGGTCCTCGCCGTTAGCCTCATCCTGAAGCCGCCTTGCCGCACTATAAACCAGCCGCAATTCCGCACCGGCAACATGATAATCGTCATACGGCGGCAGTAGTCGATCATGCAAGGGCAGGCTTCTGTCCACCTCAACACTACCGAGATAACTGGGAACCATTTCACGCATCGCTGCGTCCAAGTCCACCGCCTGCTCCTCGCTGAGCCCAGAAACGGTAGAGACAGCGAGGTTGTAGGACTTGATCAGAGTGATAAGTCCAGGCACCGTGAGAGTCTTCCAGAGTGCGGGCTCCCGAGCCAGGAAATAAGCAGCGAGATCAGAAACTGAAACTCCATTATCGTTGAATAGCAGACTAGCGACGGCCACACCCAGGTCACGTCGATACTCGGGAACAACCCGTGAAACCTGCGTCAACACATCACAGTCGATCTGCCCGGGCAGCACCTCATCCTCATCGAATAGTAGAGCGATAATCTTGCGGCTCACAATTACCCCTTCCCGGGATGGATCCAAATGGAGCTGCGCAAGCTCCGACTCTGAAAGTTCGTTGCGGAAATCCATCCACGTCAAACCGGGCGGATCCGGAAGAAGAGACTGCTTTGCGTACTCAAACTGAGCCTGCACCAGGGTTTCCGGCCGCCCGTATACAAGTGCGGAGATTCGAATCTGTCCTCCGCTTGATACTGATGCCACAGTGCCGATACCCGAGAAAACCAACGCCTCTTCAGCAGCTTCATGGAGCGTTGTATTCGCCGTCGATGTCGTTAGCCAACGCGGGTCGAAGGTAACGATCACTCTCCTCGCCCCCACAAAAAAGACGAGGTGAGGATCCTTGGTCAGCACTCCAGTCGGCTCCTGCAGCGGAGCCTCGGGCGGGTTGCTGCAGCGCATAGCACCTTCGAACGAGACCAGAAGGCCGCGATGCACCTTTCCTGCCGTGCGCTCGCTGAGAGTCACCGCCTCCGCGTCCCATGTCTCGAACAACGGGCGCACGATCCGGACGAATTCCCCGGGCGCCATACCCTGTCCGCCGAATGGCTTCGTGCTGTCGAGTCCGGCTCTCCTTGCTGCGGCCGCTACAGCGTTGGTCTGCGCGAGCATCGCCATCCGTGGCAGGTTGACCAAGTCGACACTGGAGAACCGGGCCCTCCAGATCTGCGACGACCTGCGCAACTCCTCAGCGAGGGCCTCTTCGGTAGCCTCAGCTACGGACGGTCGGCCCGTCATCGTGATGTTTACATCGCCATGAATAGCCCCCGCCTGGATGGCTGGCCCATCCACCTGCCCGGAGAGCTCGTTGCTTACCTGGGACGGTTTCCGGAAAGCACCCTCTACGCCCTCCACCTGCTCCACTGCTGCCTCCCGACCTCTCTCACCCCATGCGATCGGCTATCTGACAGGCAGTAAACACCACTTCTCGATCTGCAAGGGGCGTTCAAGGCGACCCAAAATTGCCGGCCTGACGGCAAGACAGGGCCGCTCGCCGGAGCTGCGGATCAGCAGGATGCTCCAGCTCAGCGCCCCAGGCAGAGCGGGCTAACGGCAACAGCTCGCCGAGCTCGCGTCAGGGACAGGCAGTATTCCCGGTCTCAGTTCGGGTCTCATTCGCCCCTGTCCGGCCCCGTCCGGACAGGGCCATCCCGAACGCTCTGTCCCAGGTGAGGACGCCCCCGGCCCTTTCCGGACCCCCACGCGAACATTTGGAAAGCGTGTTGGGGGCAACCCCTCACGAGTTCGAATCCCGTATCCTCCGCAGCCGCCTGAACAGGCGAATCAGAGCGTCGGACCGCAGCTCGCGGTCCGACGCTCTGGCGTACCAGGGTCTCAGTCTTGGTCTCATTTATTTCCGATATTCAAGATATTTCACCCATGCGGTGAACGCGCCCTCTGCCGATAATCAGCGGTGACGCAACGACGTGCGCCCCAGTCTCGGCCAGAGGGGCCCCGAAGCGGCTCTCCTCGTGCCATCAGGCCAGCGGGTAGCCCAGGGCCAGGGCGGCCTTGCGGAACGCCGGCAGACGGTCGGGAGAGACCGCAAGGTGGCGCTCGCCGATTCGGGTACACAGCACGCGCAGGCGGCGGTCGCTGATGATGAGGGCTGCCAGTGTCTCGTCCGCGCACTCGATGAGATGGGTCTGTCCTGCATCGTGGAGTCGGCCGGTGCGACGGCCAGTGTCATCGAGCAAGGTGGTGACGGTCTGGGGCACGGGGTGCGAGGCGGCCTGGTCCAGGTAGCCACGGAGCTCGTCGAGGGTGTGCCCGCGGTCGAGGGCGTGCAGGAGAGAAGCGGTGGTGAGCGTCCAGACCCGGTCGGTTTTCCGGTCGGCGAAGGCGTCCAGGAGGAGTGTGTCGGCGGAGGGCAGTCCGTCGAGGGCGACGATGTCGAAGTTCGCCAGGGCGGTGACCCTACCCGTCGGGACGGCCGAGGCGGGGACCTGGGCGGGGGCGTAGTCGCCCGTGAGGCCGACGGCGTGGGCGCCCAGGGGATTGAGGCGAAGTGCGGACAGGCCGCCGTAGCGGCTGAGCTGGTCGAGGTAGTCGCCACCCCAGTTGTCCCGGTAGTCATCGCGGGCGCCCACCGGGGGGACGTACTCGATGTCGATGAGGCCGAGCGTGGCGGCGTACTCGAAGAGCACCGCCAGGGTGTACCGACCCTGGAGGAGGGACCAGCCGTGGTGGCCGTCGTAGCCGAGGCTGCCGTATTGCGGATCCTCCAGGTACAGCTTCCACAGGGCGCGTTCACTGCGGTGGACGACTGGATCCAGACCGGCCGCGCGCATGCCTGTGAACAGGCCGTCGATGGACATCCACTCACCCGGCGTGAGGCCGGCCAGCGCTTGACCGACGAGCTTGCGGCGCGGTTTGGCGGCGGTCAGGACGTTCGCCGAGCGCTGGCCCTTGATCTCCTCGACGCGGGAGAACTCGTCCAGGAGGCTGTTGTTCAGCCAGCGTTGCCACAGCTGAGAGACGGTCAGGTGCGGTGGGCGGGTCAGCGCCGCCCGTCCGCGCGTGGTCAGCACGAGCCGACCACCGGTGAGCTGGGCGAGGCCGCCTGCCTGGAGCAGCATCGGCCAGGCGAAGGCGGCGATGGCCTCGTGCGGACAGAAGTCGCCGCCGTCCAGGACGTCGGCGACCGCCGAGACGGTGGCGGTGCTGGGACGGCGGGTCCTTTCGCTGCACCGCAGCTTCCCCGTCATACACAGGCGCAGTACCGTCAGCAGGTTGACCTGCGCCTCGTGCTCGGTGCGCCGGACCCGTGGAGTGCCGGTGGGCTCCTGTTGCTGTTCGACCGGTATCACTGCTCGTGTTTCCCGCTTCCTGCCGCTCGCGTCCCATTCCTACAGATGGGCAACGTAGTCGTAGTTGCCCGGACCGCAGGTGCGATCGAGGATCTGGACCACCTTGCGGGGGTCGTCGTAGGGGCCGGAGAAGTAGAACGGCTTGCCGTCCCTGCTGAAGCCGATGACGGGCCGGTCGCCGGGCGGGGCACCCAGGTGCACTGCTGCGTCGGCGAAGCCGCCCGCGGGCTCGAAGCCAAGACCGCGGGCGTAGGCGACCGCATCGTGCACGATCGTCTGCGCCTGCTCCACGCCGATCGGCAGCGGCCGATGATCGAAGGCCGAGTAGTACATCGGTACGTAAGTGGTCAGGGATCCGGACCCCATCACCTCGGGGTCGGTGACGTTCTTGACTCCCAGGCAGTAGACGTCCACCAGGAACCCGGTGACAGTCACCCTGCTGGCACGTTCCTGGCGGGCCAGGAGAATCTGGGCGAAGCCGCCCGTGCCCGGGACCGGCTGCCGGCCGAGGGGGTCGGCGGCCGCCCAGTCCGGGGCTTCGGCCATGTCGAGTCCCACACTCCAGCCCGCGTTGACCCAGCAGCCCACCACCGGCCGCTCATCCGGCGCGATGTTCGCCAGTGCCGCCTCGGCGACCCGTCTCACCAGCGCGGTGGCCTGGGCCGGGCGCAGCCCCAGCGCCTTCGCGATCTGCTTCGGCGCGCTGCCGCGCTCCCTCAACTCCCGGACCCGGGCCAGCAGTTCCTCGTCGTTCGTTGTCACCGTCACAGTCTGCCACTTCCGTGTCGCCCCGTGCGAAGCACTGGGTGCGCCGGCGGTGCTGCCATCCTGGGTTCGGGTAATGCGGGACACGAACCGGAACGGGCAGGTCAGCATGGGTGAGACAGTGGGCAGGACCGTCGAACAGGTGCGAGGGCTGGTCGGTTGGGTCGGCACGGGCCGCAAGCTGACCCTGACCGGCCGTGTGACGCTTGCCGACGCGCGAGCACTGGTGGAGGTTCTGGACACCGGCGACCGGATGGACCCGGTGATCGGGGACCGTACGTTCAAGACGAAGTCCAGCGAGGAGCTGTACCACCTCACGCTGCTGGTCGAGTGGGCGAAGGCGGCACGACTGCTGCGGACCGCAGCCGGGCGCCTACTGCCGGTGAAGAAGAACGCCAAGCTGCTGGACCACCCCGACGAGCTGCGTGGCGCCCTGTTCGCCGCGCTACCGCACGTCGGCCCGGCTGTGACGGTCTCCGGCTGGCTGGAATCCCTGTTCACGCACGAGTACGACCGGGGCCTGCGGGCGTTGCTGCAGCGGCTGTACGCTTCCACGGCCCCGGCGCCGCTCAGTGACCTGTACGAGGTGGTGTGGCACGCGGTCAGCCCGCTGTACGCGCTCGACGACCTTTCCCCCGACCGTCTGGGGCATCTGCGCACCGCCAACGACCACGACATCCAACGGGTCCTGAAGGCCCTCGCCTCCCTCGGCGCTGTCCATCTCGCGGAGGAAAGCGCCGAGTTGACGACGGACGGACGCGCCGAGACGGCCCGGATGCGCGGCGAGCCCGAGCCCGGCGACACGGTGTTGCGGATCCTCGTCGAGCTCGCCGACGTGGACGAGCCCCGGGTTTGGCGGCAGCTCCTGGTACCCGACTCGATCCGCCTGGACCGGCTTCACTCCGTGATCCAGGACGCGATGGGCTGGCAGAACTGCCACATGCACGCGTTCACCATCGACGGCGTCCAGTACGGCCGCCCCGACGGCGAACTCGGATTCCGCGACGAGCGCAACGCCACACTGACCGCCCTGCTCAAGCCGGGTGCCCATTTCGTGTACACGTACGACTTCGGGGACTCCTGGGAGCACCTCATCACCGTGGAGCAGCTCCAGACAGCCTCAGCCAGGCTTCACTATCCGCACTGCGTGGACGGTGCCGGGGCGTGCCCGCCCGAGGACTGCGGCGGCGCCCCCGGCTACAGCGATCTCAAAGTTATCCTCGCCGACCCGGCGCACGAGGAACACCACGCCATGCTGGTGTGGCTCGGACTTCGGTCCGCTACGGAATTCGCCCCTGCCCGTTTCGCACCGGACGAGGCCAACACGCGGCTGCTGCGCCTCACGGCACTGTGAAAGACGAGCCGTCCGGCCACGCCACCGTTCACGACCCTGAGCGCTACCGACTGGTCCACCGTCCCGCTACACCACGCTGGGACAAGACGTACGGGCCGGCCTCACATCCCGACGTTCAGGTCTTGGGCGTCGACTACACGGCGACGAGGCGCACTCTGTCGCCGCAGAGCTTCGTCATGTCGTCAATGTCCGAGGTGAGCATGACGACCGGGCGGCGCTGCCGCAGCGCCATCTCGGCCACGGCGGCGTCGATGGCGTATTTGTGACCATGAAGCCCAGCATTGATCAGCATGGCCGAGGCGGCCTTGGCCTCCTCGTCACCGATGTGCACGATCCGCACGCCGGACAGGACCCAGGCGAGCCGTGCCTTCTCGGTCCGACGATGCACCGCTTCGATGATGGTGAGTGCACTGATGATCACCTCCATGCCCCGCTTGCGGGCTTCCGCGATGAGGGCGACGACGGGCTCGTGATCACTGACGAACTTCGAGAGGCCCTCGCAGTCGAGAACGAGGGTGCCTTCGTGGCTCAGCTTGCGGCGGGCCACTGCCCCTCCTCGGCGAATACCTCGTCGAAGACCCGGCGTGCCCGCTCCTGCTCGTGCTCGGAGATCGGCCCCTGGCGGCGTTCGTAGTCGGCCAGGTACTCATCCAGGATCTGACCGCGCAGCTCGCGCTCCACCGCTTCGGTGATGAACGCGGAGAACTCACGCTTGCCGACCCGTCGGCGGATCGCCTCCGCCGTCCCCTCGGGGAGGGAGAGGCTGACCCTGGTGGCCGGCCCTTCGCCGACGCTGTAGGGAATCTCGCTCATGGGACCGACATTATCAAACAAGTAGGAATTGCGCCTGGGTCCACAGCATCCGCCGAACAATGCGAGCCACCCATCCGGCACCTCGCGGTCTCAGTTCTGGTCTCATTCGCCCACGTTCAGCCGTGTCCGGACGCCGCTGAACAGTCCGCTCCGCCCCAGGTCAGGACGCCCCCGTCCCTCCCCGAACCCCGAGACGAACATTTGGAAAGCGTGTTGGGGGCAACCCCTCACGAGTTCGAATCTCGTATCCTCCGCTGCGCCGCCAGCTCATCGGCGGTCAGGGCGATGTCCACGGCTGCGACGTTCTCCTCGAGGTACCGCACCCGACGAGTGCCCGGGATGGGCACCCCGCCCTGGGCGATCGTCCAAGCGATCGCCAACTGGGACGGGGCCACGCCCTTGTCCGCCGCGATCCGCCCGATCGCATCGACGATCCGCAGGTTCGCGGCGAGGTTCTCGCCCTGCAAGCGCGGATCGAAGGTACGGAAGTCGCTCGCATCCAGCTGCTCCGGCTTGAGCCGGCCGGTCAGGAATCCGCGGCCCAGCGGGGGGTACGGCACGAACCCGACACCGAGCTCGCGCACCGTGGCGAGGACACCATTGGCCTCGACCCCACGCTCGAACAGTGAGTACTCGGTCTGCACCGCGGTCATCGGGTGGACCGCGTGTGCGCGCCGGATCGTGTTCGCCGACGCCTCCGAAGGGCCGAGGTGGCCGACCTTTCCGGCCTTGACAAGGCCGGCCATGGCCGAAACGGTCTCCTCGATCGGCACGGTCGGGTCGATCCGGTGCAGACAGACCAGGTCGATCCGATCCAGCCCGAGCCGCCCCAATGAACCCTCGATCGCCCTCACAATGTGCTCCGGCCGCCCGTCCACCACCGCCCGCCCGTCGACCACAGCCATCTGGCCGTCGTCGGTGTACCCGAAGCCGACCTT
This sequence comes from Streptomyces sp. NPDC005181, assembly GCF_040608395.1. Lineage (NCBI taxonomy): Bacteria > Bacillati > Actinomycetota > Actinomycetes > Kitasatosporales > Streptomycetaceae > Streptomyces > Streptomyces sp. NPDC005181. The sequence goes on along the minus strand of NZ_JBEXID010000012.1, from coordinate 125,954 downwards.
CGTCGCGATCGCGACGTCGTTGCGGAACGGGGCCAGGGCGCGGCCGACAAGACGCTCGTTCTCGCCCAGCCCGTATGCCTCGGCGGTGTCGAACAGGGTCACCCCCAGCTCGACAGCGCGCCGCAACGTTGCAAGGCTCTGCTCCTCATCACTCGGTCCGTACGTCGTACTCATGCTCATGCAGCCCCTCGGTACTCACCGTGAGGCCGTCTGAACCCAGGGGGATTCGTCGCACAGCCGTCCCTCCGCTCTCGGATGATCTGCCCCGGCCCTGGTGGCCGCGGTCAGTGACGCATCCAGAGCACCACCGGCGCTGATACCGCGGAAGAGCACTCCTTGCCACGGGGTCCTGTCGGGGGTACGGCAGGACCCCCCAGCGGGTGAAGACGCGCTCCGCTCGCAGAACCGGCCTGGCTGCCGAGCGGGCCGGTAGTCCCTTTCGCCGCCGTGCGAGGAAACTCCCTCCCCAGTTGTCACTCTCATGCCATACGCTGCCCGACAGCAGCCGCGCCCCGTTTGTCACCGCACGTTCGCGGTCACGTCCGGGTGCTGCGCGGCGCTCTCAACTCCCGGTCATCCACCGGGTTTTCTCGTGGGGGTAAAACACTGTGCGCACGCGCAGCATCTCGACCGCGACAGCTCTCGCGGTCCTCTTCAGCTCAGCGGTACTGAGCGTCGCGGCGGCCGGATCCGCCTCCGCCGCCTCCGCCGTCGTCACCTCGCCCGGCGGCATCGTCGCGGACGGCGCCCTCAAGCGGGTTTTCGTCGGCGACAGCTCGACCGGGAAGATCCTGGCCGCCGACTACAGCGGCGCCCTCGTCGACTCGGTGAGCGGCATCAGCGGGGTCTCCGATCTGGCGGTGTCCGACGACGGCGCCACCCTGTACGCGGCCGCGGGGGGCAGCCACGAGATCGTGGCCCTCGACGCGGCCACCCTCGACATCAAGGCCCGCTACGCCGTAGCCACCGACACGGGCCCGCGCTACGTCGCCTTCGCCGGGGGCAAGGCCTGGTTCTCGTACGGCGACCAGTGGTCCGGCAATCTGGGCTCGGTCGACCCCGCGGTGGACCCGGTGAGCGGGACCGACGCGGTGGCGCTCGGGCAGCTGCCGGCCGGAGCCATGATCCATGACCCGGCGCTCCTCGACACCGACCCGTCCGCGCCCGGACTGCTGGCGGTCGGCCAGACCGGCATCTCCACGGACTCCATGGCCGTCGTCGACGTCTCCGGCACCACTGCGCAACTGCTCGCTTACTACTCGGGCGACTACACGCTGAACAGCGGCATCGGGGACATCGACCTCGTCCCCGGCGCCCCGCAGGTGCTGATCAACGGCGCGCAGCGGGACGCCTACGCGGACGGGAAGTTCAGCGCCGCCGGCGCCTACCCCTCCGGGCAGAAGGCCGATGTCGCCGCGAACGGACTGGTCGCGCAGGTCAGCGGGGCCAAGGTTGCGGTCTACCGGCCCGACACCACCCAGCCGCTCCGCACCTACGCCACCAGCACGTCCGGCACGGCCGACCTGACGTGGGCCCCGGACTCCTCACGGATCTTCGCGCTCGTGGGGACGAGCGGGGGCTACACCCTCAAGGCGCTCACCGACCCGACGCTGAACGTCCCGAGCCTGACGGCGAACGCGCCGTCGACCGCCACGCGCGGCAAGCAGCTCACCGTGACCGGAAAGCTGTCGGCGACGGTGCCACTGCCGAGCGGTGTCAAACTGCAGGTCACCCGCACCGACCTGGAGAGCCCCAGCGGCAAGGCGCTGCCCGCCGTCACGGTGAAGGCGGACGGCACGTACACCTTCACCGACACCCCGCCGGCCGGCGGCACGGTCACGTACAAGGTCGCCTACGCGGGCGACGCCGCGCACACGGCGGTCAGCGCGTCCGACAAGGTCGCGGTCTCCCGTACGACGCCCACGCTGACCCTGAACAAGAACGGCAACGTCTACAGCTACGGCACCGACGTCGCCTTCACCGCGCACCTCGGCTCGACGTACAAGAACCGCTCGGTCGAGATCTGGGCGAACCCCTTCGGCAGCGACAAGCCCAACAAGCTGGTGAAGACCGGCAAGGTCAACTCCAGCGGCAACATCGCCGTCTGGGTCGACATGACGCGGGACACGGAGATCACCGCGATCTTCAAGGGCGACGCCCGCTACGCGCCCAGGACCGTGAAGTCCACGGCGTACGCCAGGGTCAGGATCTCCACCGCCGTCTCCAAGCACTACAAGACGGCCAAGATCGGCTCGACGTCGTACTACTGGTTCCACAAGAGCACCGACCCGCTGCTCACGACGACCATGACCTACTACAAGGGCCGTCAGCAGCGCTTCGACCTCCAGGTCTACTCGGGCGGAAAGTGGTACTCCGCCGACTCGGAGTACTTCGCGCTCGGCACGAGCGGGAAGTCGGCCGTATCCCTGGAGGCGCCGGGGCGGTCCGGCATCAGGGCGCGGATGCGGTCGGTATACGTCAACGGGTCGTCCGGCGACAACGTGAACACGACGACGTACGGGTCCTGGAAGTACCTGTACTTCTCCAACTAGACCGATGCGGTCCGGATCACCTCACGGCCCGGACGCCTTACGAAGGGCCCCACCGCTCGCGGTGGGGCCCTTCGCCATCGGTGACAATCGGGGCAACGCCGGTGTACGGCAGTGCCTGCCGTGAACGATGGAGGAATGCTGTGCCGCCGACCTCGAAGCCACTGCGGAAGCTGGGCTTTCTCACCATCGGGCTGTTCGACGAGGCCGATCCGCGCCGGGGCCACGAGTCGACCCTCTCGATCATCGAGCTGGGCGAGCAACTGGGCTTCGACAGCGCATGGGTGCGGCACCGGCATCTGCAGTACGGCATCTCTTCCCCCCTCGTCGTTCTGGCGGCGGCCTCCCAGCGCACCAGCCGCATCGAGCTGGGAACCGCGGTCACCCCGCTGGGCTGGGAGAATCCACTGCGGCTGGCCGAGGACCTGGCGACCGTCGACATCCTGTCGGGGGGCCGCCTCAATCCGGGGGTCAGCGTCGGTCCACCCATGCAGTACGAGCGGGTGAAGCACGCGCTCTACCCCTCCACCGGCGACGCCGAGGACTTCGGTTACGAGCGTGTGCGACGGCTCCTGGCGTTCGTGCGCGGGGAGCCGGCCACCGACTTCAGCGGTACGGAGGGCTTCGAGGCGTACTCCGACCGTGTCCAGCCGCACTCCCCCGGCCTGGCCCGCCGTATGTGGTACGGCGGCGGCAGCCTGCCGTCGGCCCGCTGGGCAGGTGAGCAGGGCATGAACTTCCTGACCAGCAGTGTCGTGAAGGCGGAGGAGTCGGAGGACTTCGCCGAGATCCAGCTTTCGCACATCCGGGCCTTCCGCGCCCATCACCCCGATGGCGAGCGTGCCCGCGTCTCCCACGGGCTGGTCGTCATCCCCACCGACACCGCCTCGGCGCAGCAGCGCGCCAAGTACGAGGCGTACGCCGACAAGCGGATGCCGCGCACCACCGCGCCGCAGGGGCCGGCCCGCATGATGTTCGCGCCCGACCTCGTCGGACGTTCCGCCGAGATCGCCGAACGGCTCCATGCGCACGGCGCTTTCCGGGAGGTCGACGAGGTCGCGTTCGCACTGCCCTTCACCTTCGACCACGACGACTACGTCCAGATCCTCACCGACATCGCCACCGTGCTCGGCCCGGCTCTCGGCTGGCAACCGTCGGTCTGATCCAGGCCGCTGCCGGGCGTTCGGCGGCTCTGCGTCGCCGACGGCGGTCAGCGCCGTACGGGCGCGACCGAGGCACCGCGTCAAGGCCGGCGGGCGTCGCCTCCCTCGTGCTGGGTGGGGTGGCATACCGGGGCGCCCGGTGACAGGTGTCCCGGCGGCGGACGCCTGCGCATGCGTCCCTCTTCAGCGGCAGCAACCGGCCATCGGCGCCCCCTGGACTCGCCGTCGCCCGGCCCTGTCGGGATGATCGAAGACATGACACAGAGCAACAGGAGCAAGGCCATCACCCTGCGGATCGCCCAGCAGCCGGAGGCGGACGAGCTTCTCGGCCGCAGCCCGCTCGCGGCCATGATCGGCATGCTGCTGGACCAGCAGGTCCCGATGGAGTGGGCCTTCTCCGGCCCGTTCACCCTGGCGCAGCGCATGGGCTCCGACGACCTGGACACCCATGAGATCGCCGCTTACGACCCCGAGGCGTTCACCGAGCTCTTCACCGCCAAACCCGCTCTGCATCGCTATCCCGGCTCCATGGCCAAACGGGTCCAGCAGCTGTGCCAGTTCCTGGTCGCGGAGTACGACGGGGATGCGAGCGCGGTGTGGAGCGACGCCGGGACCGGCGCAGAGCTGCTGAAACGACTGAAGGCGCTGCCCGGGTTCGGCGCCCAGAAGGCGCAGATCTTCCTGGCGCTGCTCGGTAAGCAGCTGGACGTCCGGCCCACCGGCTGGCGGGCCGCGGCGGGCCCGTACGGGGAGGCGGGGTCGCACCGGTCGGTCGCCGACATCACCGGCCCCGACTCGCTCGTCAAGGTCCGCGCTTACAAACAGGAGGCGAAGGCGGCGGCAAAGGCGGCAGCAAAGAAGAGCTGACACCTCGACGGCGCAAAGCCGCCGACCGCCGGCCGGCAGCGGCGCACGGGTGGGAGCGCTGTCCGGCTCCCACCTCCACCGCCTTCCCCTACCGCCTGTGGCGCGCCGTACCGAAGAGCGAGCGCGAGATCTCCCGCCCCAGCTGCGTCCCGACCGACCGCGCCAGCGACCGGAACACCCCACTCCCCACCACCTGTTCCACCAGCAAGGCGTCGTCCTCCGGCTGTCTGGACCCCTTCGACGGCCGGCCCGCGGCCTCCGCCGCCGCCCGCTGCTCCGCCTCGTGCTCGGCGCCGAGCTTCTCGTACGCCGACTCCCGGTCCACCGCCTGCGCGTAACCCGCGTACAGCGACGAGCCCTTCACCGCCGCGTCGAGCTCCGCCGCGGCGAGCGGGCCCATCAGAGACTGCGGAGACCGCAGCCGGGTCGCGGCGACCGGCGTCGGCGCGCCCTTCTCGCTCAGCACGGTGATCACCGCTTCGCCGATGCCCAGCTGGGTCAGCAGCTCCTCCAGGTCGTACGGCGAGTTCGGGAACGTCTTCACCGTCGCCCGCAGCGCCTTCGCGTCGTCCGGGGTGAACGCCCGCAGCGCGTGCTGTACCCGGTTGCCGAGCTGCGCCAGCACATCCCCCGGTACATCGCGCGGCGTCTGCGTGACAAAGAAGATGCCCACACCCTTGGACCGGATCAGCCGCACGGTCTGCGTGATCGATTCCAGGAACGCCTTCGACGCCCCGTTGAAGAGCAGATGCGCCTCGTCGAAGAAGAACACCAGTTTGGGCCGGTCGAGGTCGCCGACCTCCGGCAGATCGTGGAAGAGATCCGCGAGCAGCCACATCAGGAACGTCGAGAAGAGCTGCGGCTTGTCCTGTACGGCCGCCAGTTCCAGCACGGAGACCAGCCCCCGCCCGTCCGGCGCCTGCCGCAGGAACTCCGCCGTCTCGAACTCCGGCTCACCGAAGAAGTCGCCCGCCCCCTGCTGCTCGAAGGCGGTGAGCGACCGCAGGATCACCCCGGCCGTGGCCGTGGAGAGCCCGCCGATCCCCTTCAGTTCGGACTTGCCGGTGTCCGAGACGAGAAACGCGACGACGGCCCGCAGATCCTTCAGATCCACCAGTTCCAGGCCCTTGGCGTCGGCGTAGTGGAAGATCAGGCCGAGCGACTGCTCCTGCGTCCGGTTCAGCTGGAGCACCTTGGAGAGCAGTACGGGGCCGAAGCTGGTGACCGTCGCCCGCACCGGAATGCCGGGGCCGATGCCGCCGAGCGCGTGGAACTCGCACGGGAAGCCCTTGGCCTCCCACTGCTGTCCGACCTGCCCGGCCCGCTCGGCAACCTTGCCGCCCGGCACGCCGGGAGCCGCGATGCCGGACACATCGCCCTTGATGTCGGCGAGAAAGACCGGAACGCCGTTCGCCGACAGCTGTTCGGCGATCAGCTGGAGGGTCTTGGTCTTGCCGGTGCCGGTGGCGCCCGCGACGAGTCCGTGGCGGGTGAGCATCCCCAGCGGGATCCGGATCTGCGCAGCCGGCAGGCAAGCGCCGTCCCAGAGCAGCGCACCCAGATCGAGGGCGGCGCCGCCGACGGCGTACCCGTCGGCGATCTCCCGGGCCTGCTGCGGCAACACGCCGACGCCTTCCCCCAGGCCCGCTCCCGCGCTTCCGCCCGCGCTGTCGCTGCCACTCATCACGGCCTCTATTCCGGAATGTCTGCATTTATTACACTTCGGTCAGCATCGCAGTACCGCTCCATGGCTGCGCCCGGAGGCTCTTGGCCGGTAGGCTTTCCGTGTGATCTTCAAGCGCATCGGAAATGGGCGGCCTTATCCCGACCACGGCCGGGAAAGCACCCGGCAGTGGGCGGATGTCGCGCCGCGCCCGGTCCGCCTCGACCAGCTGGTGACGACCAAGGGTCAGCTGGACCTCGAAACCCTCCTCGCCGAGGACTCCACGTTCTACGGCGACTTGTTCGCCCACGTCGTGAAGTGGCAGGGCGACCTCTATCTGGAGGACGGGCTGCACCGCGCGGTCCGCGCAGCACTCCAGCAGCGCCAGGTACTGCACGCCCGCGTCCTCGAGCTCGGCTGACGAACGGCACTCATCGGGTGCTTTCGGGTGCATTCGCACTCGGACGGGTGCCATCCGTTGATCATTTAGTACGCATCTTCACCGGGTCGCACTACGCTGCGCCCATGAGCATGCTCACTCCCCCCGGCCTGGGCGGAAAGTACCGCATCACGGGCGACAAATACCCGCGCATGCGGCGTCCCCGGCACCGTCGCAGACTGGTCCTCGCGTCCCTCGCCTCCGTGGTGACCCTCGGGCTGGCCGGATGGGGGACGCTGCAGCTCATCGACGTCTTCACCGGCGACAGGACGGCCAGCGCCGCCGACCGCAGGGCCGACTGCCCCTCCGCCAAACCGTCCGCGTCCGTGAAGGCCCTCCCGAAGCCGGCGAGGATCACGGTCAACGTCTACAACGCGACGCCGCGCGGCGGGCTCGCGAAGGCCGCGGCCGACGAGCTGAAGAAGCGCGGCTTCCGCATCGGCAAGGTGGGCAACGCCTCGGCCGCGTACGACAAGAAGGTCCCCGGGCCCGGGATCCTGCTGGGCGCCCCGGCGGCCACGAAGGGCACGTTCCCGGTCCTCGGAACGCAGCTGACGGGCGTCACGCCGAAGACCGACGCCCGCAAGACGGCGGACGTCGATCTCATCCTCGGTACGGCGTTCAAGAAGCTGGACACCCCGAAGGCTGCCGCAGCGGCCCTTGCCGTACTGAACAAGCCGGCCCCCGCACCCTCCTGCGGGTGAGACCGCAGCACAGGATGCGAGGGCCGAACAGCCTTCTCCGGGACCGTTGCGTCTAGTCGACGGTGCCGTACATCCGGTCGCCCGCGTCGCCGAGCCCCGGCACGATGTAGCCGTTCTCGTTGAGTCGCTCGTCGACCGAGGCGGTGACCACGGTGACCGGCGTACCGGCCAGCTCGCGCTCCATCACCTCGACGCCCTCGGGCGCCGCGAGCAGCACGACGGCGGTGACATCGTCCGCACCGCGCTTGATCAGCTCCTGGATGGCCGCGACCAGGGTGCCGCCGGTGGCGAGCATCGGGTCCAGGACGTACACCTGGCGGCCCGAGAGGTCCTCAGGCATCCGCGTGGCGTATGTCTCCGCCTGGAGCGTCTCCTCATTGCGGATCATGCCCAGGAAGCCGACCTCGGCGGTCGGCAGCAGCCGGACCATGCCGTCGAGCATGCCGAGACCGGCCCGCAGGATCGGCACGACCAGGGGCCGCGGGTGCGACAGCTTCACGCCGGTGGTCGGCGTCACCGGGGTCTCGATGTCGACCTGCTCGGTGCGCACGTCCCGGGTGGCCTCGTAGGCGAGCAGGGTGACCAGCTCGTCGGCGAGCCGCCGGAAGGTCGGGGAGTCGGTGCGCTTGTCGCGCAGGGTGGTGAGTTTGTGCGCGACCAGCGGGTGGTCGACGACGTGGATCCGCATGGGCTCAACAGTAGCCGGGCCACCCGCACCTCTGCGCTGGCATCAACCGCCCGTTCGGAGGGAAGGTGGGGGCATATGGACCCAGCCTTGGGGTGATGTGCTGATGCCGGACGGGGAGCAGGGGAAGCGGGACCAGCCGGAACCGCAGGACACGCATGGCTCACGGGACACGCTGGACGCGCTGGACGCGCCCGAGACGGACGCGGAGCGCCGCAGGCGCCGCGCCCAGTTCCTGCGTGAGCTTCATGAGGCGAAGGCGCTGCGCGACCGGGTCCAGCCACGCCGGGCCAGGGCCGCCCGAATGCGCCAAGCCATGCGGATGCGGACCTTCCGCTGGTAGCCGTCCGGACCACCGGACGGCCCCCTGGAAGCGGTGTTGTCGACAACTCATGGCCGACGCAACGGTCGAACTCCTCTCGCGAACGCTTCGTTTCTGCCACGATTCCGATGGGCGGGGCGCAGGACAGCCGGATCACCGACTGTCCTCCCGCCGGACCGACACCCCTATGACCAGTGGGAGAGTCACGGTGTACTTCGCCGCACTGCTCGCGCGCACCGAAGACGGGTGGGAAGCGAGCGACACGGAGCTCGACGATGTGGAGACCCTGTCCGATCTGACGGATCTGGCCCGTGAGGCCTCGGTGGACGAGGACACGGTGCTCGTCTTCATCGAACAGGAGGACGCCTGGTTCGGCGTCATCCGGGTGGACGGTGAGGAGGACCCCCGTATCTACATCTCGGACGCGTCCGCCGCCGCCCGCTCCTCGTACGGGGAGATCCTGCTCACCGATGAACTGCTCGGCCGCGAACCCGAGGCCGAGGACTCGATTGCCGCCCTCGAAGAGCTCGTCGGCCTCGACGGTACGGAGGACGGCGAGCCGGACCAGACCACCGACAACAACAACGACACCGACCTCGACGACGACGGACTCGACGCCGACGCCGTACCGGTGGGTCCACTCGGTGACACCGGGGTCCTGGCCGACCTCGGTCTCCCCGAGAAGGAGCTGCTGATGCTGCGGACGGACGCACTGGTGGAGATCGCGGACGCGCTGGGAGCGGCCGAGGTCCTGGAAACCGTCCGTTAGGGTCCGCGGGTGACCGAACGACCGGGCCCGCACCGACTGCCAGAACCGCACGATCCGACGGACGAACCACCGCACGATCCTGTACGGGACCCGTGGCGGGCGCCCATGCGCCGCGCCCTGGACGAGGCCGCGCATGCGGCGCGGGCCGGCGATGTGCCGGTCGGCGCCGTCGTCCTCGGCCCGGGCGGCACCCTGCTCGCCACGGGACACAACGAACGCGAGGCGACCGGCGACCCGACCGCGCACGCCGAGATCCTCGCCGTGCGCCGGGCCGCCGCGGCGCTCGGCGAATGGCGGCTTTCCGGGTGCACGCTGGTGGTGACCCTGGAGCCGTGCACGATGTGCGCGGGCGCGCTCGTGCAGTCCCGGGTGGCCCGTGTGGTCTACGGGGCACGGGACGAGAAGGCGGGCGCGGCGGGTTCGCTCTGGGACGTCGTACGGGACCGGCGGCTCAACCACCGGCCCGAAGTGATCCACGGCGTCCTGGAGGACGCCTGTTCCGCCCAGCTGACGGCCTTCTTCCGCGAGCGCTGACCCTGCGGCACCCACCACCTCCGACCCGGCGTCCGCGCACACCGAAGAATCGGATTTCGACCCACGGCCGAGATGGTCTAAGCTCTCTCTCGGTAGCGTGTCCGAGCGGCCGAAGGAGCTCGCCTCGAAAGCGAGTGTGGGGAAACTCACCGAGGGTTCAAATCCCTCCGCTACCGCTTCGGAAGACCGCCTCTGATCCTGCGAAAGCAGGTCGGGGGCGGTCTTTTTGTGCCCCTACGTGCACCACCCCGATCCTGCGCGAGGACCCTTCATGAGGGTCCCCGTTACCGGTGCCGGACGCGCATCAAGGGCGCCCGAGCCGGCCGCCTCATGTCACCGGCGCGAGGTAGGAGTGGAAGACGTTCTGCGGGTCCCACTTGAGCTTGAGCTCCTGCAGGCGGACCCAGTCGGCGGGGTCGTACGAGCGCCGGGCCCGGTCGGCATCGGCTTCCAGGTCCGATTCGGCGATGTAGTGGCCGCCGTGCCCCGACGGGTCCGCCGCGGCCATCGCCTCCCGCAGCCAGCCGGTGTTCGCATCGTCCGCGGCCGGATCGTCCCAGATCGCGTAACAGACGAGGTAGGACTCGCCGGGCGCCGAGAAGGCCATGTTCCGCAGCAACGCCGGGTCCGGGGAGACCGGCTGCACGGGCGCGAGCACCAGGGATTTACCGGAGGGGGCCCGGGCCAGGACGCCGGCGATGCGGGTCATCAGGGTCTCGTAGCCCTCCGCCGACCACAGCGTGTCCGCCGCGTAGCGATGCGCTCGCGGCCACACCTGGCCGGCGCCTTCGTGCAGTGCGGCGAAGGACGTCGGCTCGGGTGGCTGCCGGGACAGGGCTTGCCCGGCGAACGGACAGGTGCCCAGGGGTTCGAGAGCGGCGAGCGTCTCGTCCCATGTCGCGGCGAACGCAGTGGCGCCGACGCTGATCCGCGGTCCCGGCGGAGCCGTGGCCGTCGCCTCGCCGGAAGCTGCCAGGACGAGAGCCGTCTCGACGTTCGACGGAAGGTCACGCGCGATCCGGACGGCCCAGCCCGTCACGTGCTCGACGTCGGCCAGCGGGAAGGTCAGGCCGGTGGTCGTGATGGCCGCGGGGTGAGGGTGCAGACGGAGCCGGAAACCGGTGACGACGGCGAAGAATCCCGGCCCCGCGCCGCGCGCGGCCCAGAAGAGGTCGGCGTTCTCGGTCTCGCTGCAGATGACCGTCCGGCCGTCGGCAGTGACGGCCCGGATCTCCAGGACGTCGGCACATGCCGGTCCCCACGCACGGGAGTTCCAGCCGAGTCCGCCGCTCAGCAGGAAGCCGCCCACCGCTACCGAGGGGCAGTGACCCACGGGGAAGGCCAGGTCGTACGGGGCGAGGGCCTCGACCAGGTCCTGCCCGGTCGTGGCGGGCCCCACCTCGGCCGTCGCCGACACCAGGTCGACGCTGCAGTGCCGCAGTCGTGACAGGTCGATCAGCAAGCCCCCGTCGCGGAGTTGGGAGCCGGACCAGTTGTGCCCGCCGGAGCGCATGGAGACACGCAGCCCCTGGACGCGTGCCCAGGCCAGGGCCGGGGGGATGTCCCGCTCGGCGGCGGCCTGCAGGATGACCTCGGGGAACCGTTCCGGCAGGAGCCCGTTCCACACCGCGCCGGCCCGGGCACGGTCGTAACCGGGGTCGCCCCGTCGGATCAGGGTCCCCTCGATCGGGCCTGCGTGCGTCCGTTCGGGCATCACGACCTCCTCGCGTCACGGCTGCAGCCGACTGGTGATCGGTCACTGGGTGGTCAGGCCGAAGATGACGAGGACCAGCGCGTAGCAGAGCACCACTGCCGCGGCACCGGTCAGGTGCACGCGGTAGGTGGTTGCGCGGCTGGGCACCAGCCAGAAGGCGAGTGCCTTGTTCACCAGAGGCATCAGCAGCCAGGTCAGCGCGCTGACACTCAGCACGTTCCCGATGAAGAGGCCGATGTATCCGGGGACACCGAGCTTGCCCAGCCAGCGCCCCTCGGTCAGGTTCAGGACCATCACCGTGGGATACAGGGCCAGGAGCACGGTCATGGCCTGCTTCCAGTTGGGCGGCGCGCTGTCCTGCTTGCCCTCGCCGAAGCGGAACCAACCGCTGAACGCCGAGCCGACCTTGCGTACGTCGTAGGAGGCGAAATAGGAGCGGCCCTCCTCCAACAGTGTCTGGCGGACATCGGATGCGAGCCAGTCGTCGAGGTGCTCGCGGGAGTCGAACCGGAAGACGACGACCCAGTGCTCCTGCACGCCCTCCACGGGCCTGAACAGCTCGGACCCCATGAATCCGGGTGACTTGGCCTGTGCCTTGAAGGCCTTCTCCTGCCAGCGCAGAAATTCCTCTTCCCGCCCGGGCTTCACCTCGTGCGAGATGACGGCCGTGACCACCTCCGGCGACTGCTCGGCAGGGGCTCCGCCACGAAGCACCTCCTGCGTCGGAGATCCCTCGAAGAACTCCTGCCCTTCGGCGAGCAGTTCCTGCCGTGTGCCCGAGTCCAGCCAGAACCGCAAGTGGTCGACACCGGCGAAACGGAAGACCGCCACCCATTCGTTGTCGTCGCCTGCTTCGGGCGGGTACACCTCGGCGCCCTCGAACCCGTCGAATTCACGAGCTGCTTCGTTCATCCTGCGCTGCCAGCGCTGGTAGTCGTCCGTGCGGCCCGCGCGCACCTTCTGCGAGGTCACAACGGTGGCGTTCTCGGCCGGCGGCTCACGGCTTGCACGGAGGCTCACCTGCCGTAGCCTAATGTATGCGCTATTTTTGGGGCAAATCGGACATTTGATTGCCCGTTTCCGCACGTTCATTTCGTCAAGGGCATCAATGTCGATCGGAGACGCAGGGATGGAACACAAAGAGCTCATCACCGAAGCGGTCCGGCTGGCCACCGAGTCGGTGGAGAACGGCTGGGGCGGACCTTTCGGTGCGGTGATCACCCGCAACGGCGACATCATCGCCCGCGGACAGAACCGGGTGCTCCTCACCGGCGACCCCACGGCCCACGCCGAGGTCGAATCGATCCGCAAGGCCGTGCAGCGTCTCAACCCCGAGGCTCCGTCGATCTCCGAGGAGCACCAGAACGAGAGCACTCTGGAGTACGTCCCCCGTGCTGACGGGTCGCCGGATTCCGTGCCCGAGCGGGCCCGGATGCTCCAGGGCTGCTCGATCTACATCAGCGGGGCCCCCTGTCCGATGTGCATGAGCGCCATCTACTGGTCGCGGATCGATGCGGTGTACTTCAGTTGTGACCTGGACGACACCCGCCGGATCGGCTTCGACGACGCCTATCAGTACGAGGACTTCAAGAAGCCGCTCGACCAGCGAAGGATCAGGGTCGAGCAGGTCCATCCCGAAATCGGCGCCCAGGCCTACGACTCATGGATGAACAAGGCGGACCGGCACCCGTACTGAGGTCGGCCGGGCCCGGAAATCCACGCCGCGGGTGTGCACGTGGAGCGGGGCGGCCAGGCAGTCGCCGATGCACGAGCATCGGATCGGAGGTGTGATCGAAAAACCCATCGGAAACCCCCACCGGAAACCCCCACCGGATACGGCCATCTGTGCGGATAGAATCGCCCGACTGCACAGGGGATCGAATGGGGTGGCAGGGGCGGATGGTGCAAGCGAAGAAGATCGCGCTCTACATGGTTGTCGTCTTCGTGCTGTACACGATCATCACGTCCCCAGAACGGGCCGCGGATCTTGTCCAGGTAGGGTTCGAGGGCGTTTCGAGTGCCGCACAGGGCGTCGGCGATTTCATGTCCGAGCTCGTGAAGTAGGAGTACCCCATGATCCGCCACCTGGTCCTGTTCAAGCTGAACGACGGCGCGCAGCGCGAGGATCCGCAGGTCGTCGCCGGGGTGCAGGCGTTCCAGGAGCTGGCGGGACAGATCCCCGAACTGGAGTTCTGGGAGTGCGCCTGGAACATCACCGACCGGCCGATCGCCTACGACTTCGCCATCAACTCCGCGGTCGCCGACGAGGACGCGCTGAAGCGCTACATCGAGCACCCGGCCCATCAGGCCGCCACCGGACAGTGGCGGGCCTTCGCCACCTGGGTGATCGCCGACTATCCGTTCTGACCCTCTCGGTTCCGACGTTCCGGACCCCTCGGTCCAGGAGCGCGTAAGCCCCCCACCGATCCGGTGAGGGGCTTTTCCTGTTGTTTAAACCAACTTGACCCCAACACGGCACTACGCGGTGCTTGCACACAGTGGACATGTCTTGTGATGCTATGACCGCTTTTGACGGATGAGTTGACCGAAATTGACCGCAAAGGGGTGGCGTATCGTGCCGGCCAGTACAGCGCCTCAAGTGCCCCCCCAGACCGTCCAGACGGAGACGCCCGACAGCACGACGCCCGCCAGGACCCGGGGTGCGGACACCCGGGCGCTCACCCAGGTCCTCTTCGGGCAGCTCAAGCAGCTGGAACCGGGAACTCCGGAGCACGGCAGAGTGCGGGCGGCGCTGATCGAGGCCAACCTCCCCCTCGTCCGGTACGCCGCTGCGCGCTTCCGGAGCCGTAACGAACCGATGGAGGATGTCGTCCAGGTCGGCACGATCGGTCTGATCAACGCCATCGACCGGTTCGACCCCGAGCGCGGCGTACAGTTCCCGACCTTCGCGATGCCCACCGTCGTCGGCGAGATCAAGCGGTACTTCCGGGACAACGTACGGACCGTCCATGTACCGCGACGGCTGCACGAGCTCTGGGTCCAGGTCACCGGCGCCACCGAGGACCTGACGACCGCGCACGGCCGCTCGCCCACCACCGCCGAGATCGCCGAACGACTGAAGATCTCCGAGGAGGAGGTCCTGGCCTGCATCGAGGCCGGCCGCTCCTACCACGCGACCTCACTGGAGGCGGCCCAGGAGGGCGACGGGCTGCCCGGACTGCTCGACCGGCTCGGCTACGAGGATCCCGCGCTCGCCGGAGTCGAACACCGCGACCTGGTCCGGCATCTGCTCGTCCAGCTGCCCGAACGCGAGCAGCGGATCCTGCTGCTGCGCTACTACAGCAATCTGACGCAGTCGCAGATCAGCGCCGAATTGGGCGTCTCCCAGATGCATGTGTCAAGACTGCTGGCCAGAAGCTTCGCACGACTCAGATCAGCAAATAGGATCGAGGCGTAACCGGATCGGGTAGATCACTCAAAGCCCGCTCCGGATGGCCTGAATGCCGCACACCCCCTGTTAACTGCGCATACTCCACCTTGACTTGTCGACATGTCACTACAGCGTGTTGCCGACATGTGACATTCTGCGTGAACCGCGTTTGCCGCAGCCCCGCCTCCGGTATTCAGGTGGAGGCTGCGTTCCTCCGATGGTCGCGGCTCACCGCGACCGTCCGCGACCTCAAGGGGGTGGCATGTCCGCAGAACAGGGCAGCTCGAAGGTGCTCACGCTCACGAAGAGCGCACCCGCACCCGTTGTGCTCACCAGCTCGTCGGAAGCCATCGACACCCGCACTCTGTCCCGCTCCCTGTTCCTGCGGCTCGCCGCCCTGGGTCCCGCACCGGGCCCCGACGGACCGGACGACAGTCCGGAGCGCGCCTACGTACGGGACACACTCATCGAGCTCAACCTCCCGCTCGTGCGTTACGCGGCGGCGCGGTTCCGGAGCCGTAACGAACCGATGGAGGACATCGTCCAGGTCGGCACGATCGGTCTGATCAAGGCGATCGACCGGTTCGACTGCGAGCGGGGCGTGGAGTTCCCGACGTTCGCGATGCCCACCGTCGTCGGCGAGATCAAACGCTTCTTCCGCGACACCTCCTGGTCGGTGCGGGTGCCGCGCCGGCTCCAGGAGCTGCGGCTCGCGCTGACCAAGACCAGCGACGAGCTGGCCCAGAAGCTCGACCGCTCGCCGACCGTGCCGGAGCTCGCGGTGGCGCTCGGGGTCTCCGAGGAGGACGTGGTCGACGGTCTGGCCGTCGGCAATGCGTACACCGCGTCCTCGCTGGACTCGCCCTCCCCCGAGGACGACGGCGGCGAGGGTTCCCTCGCGGACCGGCTCGGTTACGAGGACGCGGCATTGGAGGGCGTCGAGTACCGCGAGTCGCTGAAGCCGCTGCTGGCCAAACTCCCGCCCCGGGAGCGGCAGATCATCATGCTGCGGTTCTTCGCCAACATGACGCAGTCGCAGATCGGCGAGGAGGTCGGCATCTCGCAGATGCACGTCTCGCGGCTGCTGACCCGGACGCTCGCACAGCTCCGGGAAGGACTCATCGCCGACTGACCACCGCCGAGCGCCGCCGAACGCCGCACTGGGGCACGAGGGTTCCGAATTGACGGGCCGTCAGCCACACTGGCGCGATGCGACGTCAGACATGGGGCTCGACCGGCCGCCGGGGCACAGTGTTCGTCGCCTCGGCGGCCGTGCTGTGCCTGGGCGGCGCGCTCGCCGCCTGTGGCGCGGGGGCAGACGAGGGCGACGGCTACGTGGCGGTCGGCGCGGTGGGTACGGGGCCGGAGAAGGCGCCCATGGGGGCGGTGGCCCCCTCGGGGAAGGTGACGCTGATCCCGCTGGACGGCACCGGGAGTGACTCCGGCGCAGGCGCGGAGCCGAAGCCGGGCTCCTCCGCAAAGAGCGGCAACCCGGGTGGTGCGGGCGATGCGGGGGACGATGCGGGCGGCGGTACACAGTCGCCCGGCCCGTCCGGCGCCGGTGGCACCGCGGGCTCCGCAACCTGTTCGAGCAGCGGCGGCACGGGCGGCTCCGGTGGCTCCGGGAGCACCGGCGGCACAGACTCCGGTGGCACGGAAAGCGGCTCGCCGGGCCCGTCCACCCCGTCCGCACCGGGCTCCACCGCACCCGATGGGCCTGCGGTGCTGACGCTGAGCGCACCCGAGCGGGCGGCAGCCGATGACCGCTGGTGCGAGAAAGTGACCGTTGAGTTCCGCAATACCGGTGGCTCACCGGTCCGGTCGGGAACGGTCACCTTCGCCACGCACATCATCGGCGCGCTGGGAATCGACTGGGCGACCATCGAGTCGACAGCGCCGCTGCCCGCGCCGATCGACGCGGGAGCGGCGCGGAAGAAGACGTACACCGTCTGTGTGGACGCCTGGCGGGTGCCCCTGGGCATGCATATCGAGACCCGGGACGTCACCGCCGTCTGGAAGTGACGGGTGGAGAGAGCGGAGCCGGAGCGGCAGGTCAGCGGAGCGCGAGCCAGGCGACAGCACCGAGGATGAGGACCACCGCGACGACGGCGACGATCACCCCGGTCTTCGGTCCGGACGACGCGGCCGGCTGCTGCCGGCGCTGCGGCTCGCCCTCGTCGACGAAGGCGCGGAACATCTGAGTGCTGCCCGCCGGGTCGCTGTTGCCCTCGGGGCCCTGGGGGACATGGGGGTTGTGTGCCATGGGCCAGGACCCTAGCGAACTCGGGGGTACGGCCCAACCCCCGGGTCGGTGAAGGCCCCGCACCGAAGGCGGAGAACCGGTGAACCGCTGCGGCCTGTGGCGCGATGCACACGGCCGCGGAGTGCGCCGGGCGCACGCTGGGCGTTGACCCGGGCCCTACGCAGCCTTTTGCGTTCCTTTACTTCTGCAAGGCCGTTTTCGTTTGCCTGCAGCAACCAACAGTTCTATGGTTGCCCTAAGCAACAAGATGCAGAAGCACAGTCTGGGGGTCCCGTGGCCGCACGGAGTCAGTACGAAGAACTGGCCCGGCAGCTCAGCGCCGTTGGATCCGTCAAACGCGGACTCGCCCGCATCCTGCCTGCTGAATGTCCTGGCGGATCCGCCGCCGTACTGGCCCTCCTCAGCCAGCACGGCGAGATGCGGATCAGCAGACTCGCCGAGCTGCTGGCCGTCGACATGTCGGTGACCAGCCGACATGTCGCCCATGTGGCCGAGCGCGGCTGGATAGAACGGTCTCCGGACCCGGCGGACAAACGGTCCCGCATCCTGCGGCTGACCCCCGCGGGAGACGACGTACTCGTCGATCTGAACCTGCGGATCACCGAAATGTTCGCCCACCACCTTCAGGAATGGTCCGACGACGACGTCGGACAGCTCAACACGCTGCTGGCCCGGCTGCGCGACAGTTTCGCCCGTCGCGGCTCCGGTGGGTGCGCCCCCGGAAAGCACAGCGACGAGTGCCGTTTGCGGCCTGCTGACAGCGACGACGACCCGTACACCCGTACCCCCGTGTAACAGAAGCAAAGACAAGGAACTCAATGGCTACGACCACACCAACCGGTGTGCGGGGCGGCCACGCCAAGCACGGGGGAACCAGTTCCCCCGACGGCGCGCCGATGACACACCGGCAGATCATGGAAGCACTGACCGGGCTGCTGCTCGGCATGTTTGTCGCGATCCTGTCGTCGACCGTCGTCTCCAACGCTCTTCCCGAGATCATCTCGGACCTCGGCGGCGGCCAGTCCGCGTACACCTGGGTCGTCACGGCCTCGCTGCTCGCGATGACGGCCACCACGCCTCTGTGGGGCAAGCTCTCCGACCTGTTCAGCAAGAAGCTGCTGGTCCAGATAGCTCTGATCATCTATGTCGCGGGCTCGGTCGTGGCCGGTCTGTCGACCAGCAGCGGCATGCTCATCGTCTGCCGTGTCGTGCAGGGCATCGGTGTCGGCGGTCTCTCCGCCCTCGCCCAGATCGTGATGGCCGCGATGATCGCCCCGCGTGAGCGCGGTCGCTACAGCGGCTACCTCGGCGCGGTCTTCGCCGTCGCCACCGTCGGTGGCCCGCTGCTCGGCGGTGTCATCACCGACACCAGCTGGATGGGCTGGCGCTGGTGCTTCTACGTCGGTGTGCCGTTCGCGGTCATCGCACTGATCGTGCTCCAGAAGACCCTGAAGCTCCCGGTCGTCAAGCGCGAGGTCAAGGTCGACTGGACGGGTGCGTTCTTCATCAGCGCCGCCGTCTCGCTGCTGCTGCTCTGGGTGACCTTCGCGGGCGACAAGTACGACTGGATGTCCTGGCAGACCGCCGCGATACTGGCCGGCTCCGTGGTGCTCGCCGCCCTCTTCGTCTTCACGGAGTCCCGGGCCAGCGAGCCGATCATCCCGCTGCGCCTCTTCCGTAACCGCACCATCACACTGGCCTCGGTCGCCTCGCTGTTCGTCGGTATCGCGATGTTCGCGGGCACCGTCTTCTTCAGCCAGTACTTCCAGCTGGCGCGCGGCAAGTCGCCGACGATGTCCGGCGTCATGACGATCCCGATGATCACCGGTCTGTTCCTCTCGTCGACCATCTCCGGCCAGATCATCACCAAGACCGGCCGCTGGAAGGCCTGGCTGGTCAGCGGTGGCTTCCTGGTCACCGCCGGGCTCGGGATGCTCGGCACCATCAGGTACGACACGGAGTACTGGCACATCGCGATCTTCATGTTCGTGATGGGTCTCGGCATCGGCATGATGATGCAGAACCTGGTGCTCGCCACGCAGAACCAGGTCGCCCCGTCCGACCTCGGCTCAGCCAGCTCCATCGTCACCTTCTTCCGTTCCCTCGGTGGTGCGATCGGCGTCTCGGCGCTGGGCGCCGTCCTGGCGAACCGCGTCACCCACTACGTCAAGGACGGCCTCGCGGACCTCGGTCCGAAGGGCGCGGCCCTGGGCCACGGCGGTACCGGCGGCGGGGGCATCCCCGACCTGGACAAACTGCCCGCACCGTTCCGCACGGTCGTGGAGAGCGCCTATGGGCACGGTGTCGGCGATGTCTTCCTGTACGCCGCTCCGGCCGCGCTGATCGCCTTCCTGATCACGATCTTCATCAAGGAGGTCGCGCTGAAGACGAATGCCGCGAACGACGCCCCGGCGGGGGCCGAGGTTCCCGCCGCGGTCCTCGCCGAGGTCCCGTCCGGTGCTGCTGCGCTGGTCTCCGAGGGCGCGGCCGGGGTCACCTCGGTCGACACGCTCGAAGCTCCGGTGGCAACCGTGCAGGGCACCCCGGTACGCGGTGTGGTGCGCGGAGCCGAGGGCGCGCCCGTGGCCGGGGCCGCCGTGACGCTGATCTCGCTGGGCGGCCGGCAGCTGGGGCGCTCCGTCGCCCAGGCCGACGGCAGCTACGGTCTGCAGGCGCCGGGCTCCGGCAGCTATGTCCTGATCGCGTCCGCCGACGGTTTCCAGCCGCAGGCGTCCACCGTGGTCGTCGGCGACGAGCAGCTGTCGTACGACATCCTGCTCGTCGGTACCAGCGGCCTGGCCGGGACGGTGCGGGCCGCCGAGAACGGCGCTCCGGTCGACGGCGCCATGGTCATCGTGACCGATGTGCGCGGTGATGTGCTGGCCACCGGCAAGTCCGCCGAGAACGGCGAGTTCACCTTCGCCGAGCTGGTGCCCGGTGCGGTGACCGTCGCGGTGAACGCCGCCGGATACCGTCCGCTGGCGCTGCCCGTGGAGATCGGCGGCCAGGGGGTCACCCGGGTCGACGCCGCACTGCAGTCCGGTGCGCTGGTCCAGGGTGTCGTGCGGGCCGGTGCCGCCCTGCGGCCGCTGCCGGACGCCCGCGTCACGCTGGTCGACGCGGCGGGCAATGTGGTCGCCACCTCGACGACCGGGGAGGACGGGGCGTACGCCTTCGCCGACCTGGACGCGGGCGAGTACTCGGTCATCGCGACCGGCTACCCGCCCGTGGCCGGCGCGCTGACCGTGGCCGGTCGCGGGGTCGACGGCCACGACATCGAACTCGCCCACCCCGGCGAGTGATCGAGTAACAAGGACCCCTGGCTGGCAGCGCTTCGAGCGGAGAGGCTGCCCCCGGTGGAAATGGGCCCCGGTGGTGGGAACGGCAGGCAGGGGACGGCCTGCCGTCCCCACTCCGGGGCCCGACTCATTGAGTCATGGAGCAAGGAGAGAAACGGGATGGGACTTCGCGCACAGGTACGGACGCGGGACGGCTGGGCCGTCCAGCACGCGGTCGTGACGGTGACCGACATGACCGGCACCCAGGTGCTGCGAGCCGCCGCCGACGAGGACGGGGCGGTTCGGACCGACGCCCTGCTGCCCGCCGGCGCGTACACGGTGATCGTGACCGCGGTCGGGTACGCCCCGGCCGCGTCGACCGCCCTCGTCACGGCGAGCGGACGGGCCGAGGCGGGCACGGTGGTGCTGGCCCGCCAGGGTGGCGTGGAGCTGCCGCCGCCGGGTGTCTGGTCGCTGGACCCGGCGCACTCCTCGGTGGGTGCGGTCGCGCAGCACCTGGGGATCTCCAGCGTGCACGGCCGGTTCACCGAGTTCAGCGGCCGGATCGAGATCGCCGAGGAACTCCACCGGTCCCGGGTCGACGCCGTCATCAGCGCGGCCAGCATCGACACCGGCAACGACATGCGGGACAAGCACCTGCGGTCGGCGGACTTCCTCGACTCGGACCGGTTCCCGGAGATCACGTACCGCTCCGACGGGCTGGAGCCGGCCGGTCCCGACCGCTGGACCGTGCGCGGCGAGCTGACGATGCACGGTGTCGCGCGGGACGTCGACCTGAACCTGAGCTACCTCGGCACCGGCCCCGACCCGTGGGGCGGGACGCGCGCGGCGTTCAGCGCCACGGCCGAGCTGCGCCGCGACGACTTCGCCATGAACTACAACCAGGTGGTCCAGGCCGGCATCTCGGCGATCGGCACGACGCTCCGGGTCGAGCTGGACATCCAGGCCGTGCAGGGGGACTCCCTGCCGTCGTAGTCTGCGGACATGGCACCCAATATCGCGACCAACACCGCCGTGGAGCTCGATGAGTTGCTGGCGTTCGTACGGCCCCGGCACCGGGCGATCCTGCTGACCACCCGGTCCGACGGCCGCCCGCAGGGCTCCCCGCTGACCTGTGGCGTCGACGACTCGGGCCGGATCGTCGTCTCGACGTACCCCGAACGGGCCAAGACCCGCAACGCGAGGCGGGACGAGCGCGTGAGCGTGATCGTCCTGTCGGACGACTGGGACGGGGCGTGGGTACAGATCGACGGCTCGGCCGAGGTGATCGATGCGCCCGACTCGGTCGAACCGCTCGTCGAGTACTTCCGGAACATCTCGGGGGAGCACCCGGACTGGGACGAGTACCGGGCGGCGATGGTGAAGCAGGGCAAGTCGATCATCCGGATCACTCCGGAGCGGTGGGGGCCGATTGCCACGGGCGGGTTCCCCGCCCACCTGGCGCCCGGCAGCTGACGGCTGTTCCAGGATGAGGGAGAACGTTCCGGCGCCAGGCCTGCTCGCGCGGGCCCGGCTGCTGGCCGCACCGGACGTCGGCGCCTCCGTCGTCCACGGTCTGGAGCACATCACCGGCCGCCCGGTGGAACAGGGTTTCTCCGGCACACTGCCGGAGGAACCCTTCATATGTGTCGGGGCCACACTGCCGGATGCGCTGCGGGGCGGGCCGCTGGTCTGGTTCCACAGCGTGAACGCCGGTACGGACGCCCTGCTGAGCGCCGGACCGTGGCCGCCCGGGGTACTGCTCACCCGGACGGTGGGCCGCATGGGTGAGCGGATCGCCCAGTACGTTCTGGCCTGGGTGTTCGCCGATTGCCAGTCCGTCCCCGAGTTCGCCGCCCAGCACGCACGGGCCGAGTGGCGCCGTATCCCCTCCGGACTCGCCTCCGGGGAGACGGCCGTGATCTACGGGACCGGTCGCATCGGCTCGGCCGTCGCCGGTCTGCTGCGGAGGTGCGGCATCCGGACCGTGGGCGTGGGGCGCGGGTCACGTGCGACGCCGGCGGGCTTCGACCGGGTCGTCGGAGCGGACGACGACGCCGAATCGCTCGCGTCCGCGCGCTGGGTGGTCTCCACGCTGCCGCTGACCCCCGCCACGGCCGGGTTCTTCGGAGCGGACCGGTTCGCGGGCATGGGTGGTGCCACCTTCATCAATGTCGGCAGGGGCGCGACGGTGGACATGCGGGCACTGGAGGCCGGGCTGCACTCCGGTGCGGTGGGCGGGGCGGTGCTCGACGTGCTGCCCGAGGAACCCGCCACGCCCGACGATCGCTGCTGGCAGCTGCCCCGTACGGTGATCACCTCGCACTCCGCGGGCATCACGGCGGACGAGGACATCCTCACGGACTTCGCCGCGTGCTGGGAGGCGTTGGCGGCGGGGCGGGTGCCGGGGACGGCCGTGGACGTGGGCCGCGGGTACTGACGGGCGCAGGACAGGGTCTGACAGGACCTAGCGGTCCCGCATCGCCTCGATGCCCGCGATCAGCAGGTCCAGGGCGAAGTCGAAGTCCCGCTCGCGCATCTCCTCGACCGTGTCGCCGCCGCGGGCGTCCATCAGGTCCTGCGACGACTCGACCATCCGGCTGAACTGCGGCTGGGCCCGGATCGTGCCCATGGCCCGCTGGAAGAACTCGTCCTGGCTGAGTCCCGCCTCCGCGGAACGCTGCACGAAATGGCCCTCGATGGTGCCGAATCCGTACACGAACTGGAAGACCGCGGAGAGTGCTCCCGTCTGCCGGCGCAGTGGCAGCCCCGTCGCCCGGATCACGTCCTGGACGGCGTACGAGAACAGCATCGAGTGCGGGCCGATATTGAGGAAGTGACCCGCGAGCGGCGACACCCAGACGTGCCGGACCAGCAGTTCCCGATAGGTGGTGGCCAGTTCGCGCAGCCGGTCGTGCCAGTGCGCCTCCTCCCGGGGAGGCGCGATCTCGCTGTAGACCGAGTCCAGGGCCAGCTCCAGCAGGTCGTCCTTGGTCTCGACATACCAGTAGAGGGACATCGCGGTGACGTCCAGCTCGGCGGCGAGCCGGCGCATGGAGAATTTGGCGAGGCCCTCGGCATCCAGCAGCCGGACCGTCGCCGCGGTGATCTTCTCGCGGTCGAGTCCGGCCGGCTGATCGGCCCTGCGGGTGCGTGAGGGTGCCCGCTGGTCCAGCCAGACGCTGGTCCGGGCAGGGTTTTTCACACGATCGGCCGCGGACGCCATGGCGCACTCTCCTCGTCTTGCCGGCGGGACGGACCTGATCCGTACCCTGTGCGCAGGAACCGGATTCATACGGTCCGGTACGCCCCGCCTGATGCTAGGCCGCTGCCGCGGCCGAGTCTGCCTGAGCCGATTCTGCCCGCTCCGCCCGCCGCAGGAGTACGGCGGCGAGCAGACCGCCGGCCAGCACCGCCACCGCTCCGACCAGCTGACTCGCCTCCAGTCCCGAGGCGAAGGCATCGGTGATCCGCTGCCGCTCCCCGTCGCCGGTCGCCGCGGCGAGTGCGGCGGGCAGCGAGGCGGCGCCGACCGCCGCCGGTACGAGGGCGGCGAACCGGGAGTTCAGGACGGCACCGAGCACCGCGACCCCGAGCCCGTTGCCGCATTCGGCCAGCGTGCCGTTGACCCCGGCGCCCACGCCCGCCCTCTCCGGCGGAATGGCGCTCATGATCGCGTTGGCCATGGCGGGCATGGCGAGGGCGATGCCTGCGCCCATCACGACCAGGCCCAGCAGCATGCCGCCGTAGCCGTTGCCGCCGAGCAGGGCGATCGCGGCGAGACCCGCGGCCAGCAGGCTCATCCCGGCAGCGATGGTGGCGGGAGTGCCCAGCCTGGGCACCAGCCTGGCGCCCAGGCCCGTGAGGTTGAGCGCGACCACGCTCAGCGCCAGCGGAGCCGTACGCAGACCCGCCTCGAGCGGCCCGTAGCCAAGGACGAACTGGAGCTGCTGGGTGAGCAGGAACAGCGAGCCGCCCATTCCGAACGCCACCAGGATCGCGCCCGCGACCGCCCCGATGAACTTCTGGTTCCGGAAGAAGTGCATGTCCAGCATCGGATACGGGATGTGCAGCTCCCACAGCACGAAACCGGTGAGGACGGCGACCCCGGTGAAGGCCGTGAGCAGGACCTGGCCCGAGGTCCAGCCGTGTGCCGGGCCGGAGATGATCGCGTACACGACGGCGGCCATACCGACGGTGGAGAGCAGCGCCCCGAGCAGGTCGGGACGGTCGCCACGCGGGTTCTTGGACTCGGGTACGAGCCGGACCACGGCGACCAGGCCGAGGACCGCGACCGGAATGTTGACCAGGAAGATCGCGCCCCACCAGAAGTGGTCGAGCATGACCCCGCCGATCAGCGGCCCGACGGCGAAACCCAGCGAGTTGACGGTGGACCAGATGCCGATCGCCTTCACACGCTCGGCGTCGTCGAAGATCTGGACGACGACGGCCAGGGTCGTGGTGATGAGCAGCGCACCGCCGATGCCCATGCCCGCACGGGCGGCGATCAGTTGCGCGGACGACTGGGCGAGCCCCGCCACCAGAGAACCGATACCGAACAGAACGAGACCCGCGAGCAGCATCTTCTTGCGGCCGTAGCGGTCGGCGGAGCTGCCCGCGGTGAGCAGCAGACCCGACTGGACGAGCGAGTAGGCGTTGATCATCCACTGCACATCGGCGGTGGACGCGTCCAGCTCCCGGGTGAGGGATGGGATCGCGACGTTGAGGACCGTGTTGTCGAGCAGCACGGTGAGCTGGGCGAGGCAGATGACGCCGAGGATCATCCAGCGCTGCGGGTGGCCTGGGGGCGTGAGCCGGTTCTGGGCGGCTGCGGTCGCCGTCATGCGGGCTCCTTGAGCTCCTGGAGTTCTTGTACGGTGTACGGGGGAAGCGTTGTACACCGTAAAGCACCTCCCGTACGGCGTACAAGCAACTTTCGCGCGGTACGGTGCTCGGCGCTGATCCGAAAGGGAGCCGACCAGCACCAGGAGTGGCATGTCACTGCGTCGTCGTACGGTGGAAGTCCTGATCGCTGCGGGACTGTTGGGGGTGGCCGCCGCCCCGCCCGCCGGAGCTGCCGGGCCGGGGCGTCCGGTGCCGCTGCGCGTCGCCACGTACAACATCCATGCGGGCGCCGGCATGGACAACGTCTTCGATCTGGACCGGCAGGCGGCGGAACTGCGCGCGCTGGACGCCGATGTGATCGGGCTTCAGGAGGTGGATGTCCACTGGGACACCCGCAGCCAGTGGCGCGATGTCGCGGGCGAGCTGGCCGAGCGGCTGCACATGCGGGTGTCGTTCGCCCCGATATACAGCCTCGATCCCACGACAACGGGGGCGCCGCGGCGCGAGTTCGGCGTCGCGGTGCTGTCCAGGTACCGGATCGTGAGCGCCGAGAACCACGAGATCACCCGGCTCTCCACCCAGGTCCCCAACCCCGTGCCGGCGCCCGCGCCCGGCTTCGGTGAGGTGGTCGTACGGGTGAAGGGGATGCCCGTGCATGTGTATGTGACGCACCTCGACTACCGCGGCGACCCGTCCGTACGGATCGCGCAGGTCGCCGACACCCGGCGGGTCATGGCGGAGGACGAGGGGCGCAAGGTGCTGCTCGGCGACTTCAACGCGGAGCCGGATGCCCCGGAACTGGCCCCGCTCTGGGAGGAGCTGGCCGATGCCGAACCGGGCGCGCCGACCTTCCCCGCGCTGGACCCGGTGAAACGGATCGACTTCGTGGCCGTGTCCAAGGACGGCGTGCGGGTACGCGACGCGGCGGTGGCCGAGACACTTGCCTCGGACCACCGCCCGGTTGTCGCCGATCTGCTGCTGCTCCGGCGCTGACGGCCGGTTCGGATCAGCTCGTGGGCCGGGTCAGGTCGTAGAAGGTCGAACTGCCGGCAGTGACCTTCTCGAAGGTGTCCTCGACCCACGAGCTGATCGTGGACGAGGTGCCGCTGTCGCCGCCCATGCCGCCCGTCCCGCCCGTGCCGCTCGAAATGAAGTAGTGGATCCTTCCGTCCTCGACGTACTGCTTGAACTGGGCGAGCGTCGGGGACGGGTCACTGCCGTTGAATCCGCCGATCGCCATCACCGGGTCGCCGGTGGCGAGCTGGTAACTGGCGGCGTTCTGCGAGCCGATGGCCGCGGCTGCCCAGGTGTAGGCGTCGGCGTTCTTCTCCAGGAGCTTCTTGGCCCGGGAGCTGACGGACGAGCCGTTCAGCAGACCGCCCATGCCGCCGCCTCCGCCCATGCCGCCTTCGGCCATGCCACCGGGGCCGCCGCCCGGCGTGCCGTTCTGCTGATTGCTCTGGCCCTGGGCCTGGCCCTGTTGGCCGCCGCCCGGGAAGCCGCCCTGGCCGCCGGTCGACGGCCGGCCCATGCCGCCATCCTGCTGATTGGCCTGGCTGTTCTGACTGTTCTGGCTGTTCTGGCCCGGGGGCTGCATTCCGCCACCACCTCCGGGACCACCCCGGCCACCACCGCCCATCGTGCTGGCGCCCGACGGACCAGCCGTGACGATCGAGCCCTGGTGCCCGGTGTTCAGCGTGCTCAGGGTGTACGCCGTCGGTCCGGCCAGCGATGCGACGAAACCGATCCCCACCGCGGCGAACGCCAGCCGGCGTCCGGCCCGGGCCGCGAGCAGCAGACCCACCGCGCCCACGAGACCGCCGATGAGGACGGCCCAGCGCAGCCACGGCAGGTAGTCCGGGGTTCGCCCCAGCAGGACGTACGACCAGAGCGCCGTGACAGCGACCGTGGCACCGAGCACTCCGCTCGCCGCCCACTTGGCCCGCTCCTCCCACAGAACCGTGACACCCATCCCGACGAGCGCCGCGATACAGGGGGCCAGGGCGACCGTGTAGTACTGGTGGAAGATGCCGGCCATGAAGCTGAAGACGACCGTGGTCATCAGCAGCGAGCCGCCCCAGGCGAGGAAGGCCGCGCGGGCGTTGTCCGTCCGCTTCGCCTTCCAGGTGAGCCGGATGCCCGCGATGAGCAGGATCAGCGCGGCGGGCAGCAGCCAGGAGATCTGGCTGCCGATCTCGGAGTTGAACATCCGGCCGATGCCGGTCTCGCCCCACTGGCCACCGGACTGACCACCGCCCCCGCCTCCTCCGACGCTGCCCGTCTCGTCGCCGCTGATCCGGCCGAGCCCGTTGTAGCCGAAGGTCAGCTCCAGGAAGGAGTTGTTCTGCGAACCGCCGATGTACGGGCGGGAGGAGGCGGGCCAGAGTTCGACGATCGCCACCCACCAGCCGCCCGCGACGACCATCGCGAGCGTCGCCAGCCCGAGTTGACCGAACCGCTTCCGTACCGTCGTCGGCGCGCACACCGCGTACAGCACGGCCAGCGGCGGCAGGATCAGGAACGCCTGCAGGGTCTTCGACAGGAACGCGAGACCGACCGCGACCCCGGCCCACACCAGCCACGTCGTCCGTCCGTTCTCCAGCGCGCGCAGCACGCAGTAGACGGTCACGGTCATCAGCAGCGCGAGCAGCGCGTCCGGGTTGTTGAAGCGGAACATCAGCGCGGCGACGGGCGTGAGCGCGAACACCGCCATCGTGATCAGTCCGGCGGCCGCGCCGAACCGGCGGCGTACCGCTGCGTACAGCACCCCGGCCGTCGCCACCCCCATCAGCACCTGCGGAGCCAGGATCGCCCACGAGCTGAGGCCGAAGATGCGCACCGACAGGGCCATCGGCCAGAGCGTGGCCGGGGGCTTGTCGACGGTGATGGCGTTCGCCGCGTCCAGCGAGCCGAAGAAGAACGCCTTCCAGCTCCGGCTGCCGGCCTGCACGGCGGCGGAGTAGAAGGAGTTGGCGTAACCGGAGGCGCTGAGATTCCACAGGTAAGCCAGCGCAATGGCCAGCAGCAGGACGAGGAAGGCGGGCCGTGCCCAGCGCGGGTCCTCCGGCCTGCCCTGCCGTACGCGCCGCAGGAACGGCTCCTCGGCAGCCGGTGCAGCCGTGGTCGGCGGTGCCGGAAACCGGCCGGTGGGGTGCAAGGTGGTCATCGGACGTTCCCCAGTTCGTGGTGAGTGTCGTCGGCGCGGCCGGCCACGGGGGCCCGGTCCGGGAAGACCCAGGCGCGGAAGAGCAGGAACCGCAGCACCGTCGCAGCGAGGTTGGCCGCGATCAGCACGGCGAGTTCCGTACCGTGCGAGGGCGATCCGGACGCCGCGCCCAGCGCCGCGAGCGAGCCGCTGGTCAGCGCGAGGCCGACGGCGAAGACGACGAGGCCCTGCGCTTGATGGCGTACCGCGCCGCCACGACCGCGTACGCCGAAGGTGAGCCTCCGGTTGGCTGCCGTATTGGCGACGGCCGACACCAGCAGCGCGCCGCCGTTGGCGATCTGCGGGCCGGCGCCCAGTCGGAAGAGCGAGTACAGGGCGAGATAGAAGAGTGTGGAGAGCGCGCCCACGACGCAGAACCCGACCAGCTGGCGGGCCAGGCCGCCCGGCACACCGCTCAGCCCGCGGTCGCGCGGATCATCCCCGAAGGGCCGGGCGAGACGGTCCAGCGGCAGCGCTCCGACGGCCAGCGCCCGCCCCACCCGCCACACGCCTTTCAGGTCCTCGGTGGCCGTCCGCACGATGTGGACCGTGGAGTCGGGGTCGTCGACCCAGTCGACCGGCACCTCATGGATGCGCAGCCCGGCGCGCTCGGCGAGGACCAGCATCTCGGTGTCGAAGAACCAGCCGGTGTCCTCGACCATCGGCAGCAGCCGCTGCGCGACGTCCCGCCGAATGGCCTTGAACCCGCACTGCGCGTCACTGAACCGCGCGGCCAGCGACGACCGGAGGATGAGGTTGTAGGCCCGCGAGATGAACTCCCGCTTCGATCCCCGCACGACACGGGAGCTGCGGGCCAGCCGCGACCCGATGGCCAGGTCCGAATGCCCGGAGATCAGCGGTGCGACGAGCGGGAGCAGAGCGTTGAGGTCGGTGGAGAGATCGACGTCCATATAGGCGAGGACCGGGGCGTCCGATTGCGACCAGACGGTACGCAGCGCACGCCCGCGCCCCTTCTCCTCCAGCCGGTACGAGCGGCACCGCGGGAGGACCGCCGCCAGCCGGGCCGCCACTTGGGGCGTGCGGTCGGTGCTCGCGTTGTCGGCGACGGTGATCCGGAAGGCGTACGGGAAGGTACGCACCAGATGGTCGTGCAGGCGCAGCACACAGGTTTCGAGGTCCTTCTCCTCGTTGTAGACGGGTACCACCACATCGAGGACGGGGGCACCTGCCGCGTCGACCGCTCCGGCCAGGAGATGCTCCCGGGCCGGCAAGGTGCTCCAGGAAGAGTCGGTTCGCATGACATCGACACTCGCCAACTCCGCTGTCACACCGGTGTGACGGGCCTGTGGTTGTGCTGTGAGTGGGTACGGACCGGCGGAACAGCAGGCCGCACCACAGGCAGAACCGGCGGCAGCACCGCAGGCAGATGGACGGCGAAGACCGTGCACCCCGGCACCGACCGCACCTCCACCCGGCCGCCGTGCGCGGTGACGACAGCCTGCACGATGGCGAGGCCGAGCCCGGTGGAACCCGCGCTGCGCGAGCGCGACGCATCGCCGCGCGCGAACCGTTCGAAGACATGCGGCAGCAGCTGCGCCGGGATTCCCGGCCCGTCGTCCTGCACCTCCAGCGTCACCCACGGATGAGCGGCCCCGGTCCGTACGCGTGCGGTGACGGTGGTGCCGGGCGGGGTGTGCGTACGGGCATTGGCGAGCAGATTGACCAGCACCTGGTGGAGCCTGGTCGGATCGGCGTGCACGGTCGCCGGCTCGTCGGGGAGCTCCAGCCGCCAGTGATGACCCCGTTGCCCGGCTGCCCGGGCATCGCTCACCGCGTCGACGACGATCGGTGACAGATCAGTGCTCTCGTACGAGAGCGGGCGCCCGGCATCGAGGCGGGCGAGGAGCAGCAGATCCTCCACCATGCCCGTCATCCGTTCCGCCTCGGACTCGATCCGGCCCAGCGCGTGCCGGGTGTCGGGACCGGTCTCCTCGCGTCCGCGCCGGGTCAGTTCGGCGTAGCCGCGGATCGAGGCGAGCGGCGTCCGCAGCTCATGGCTGGCGTCCGCGACGAACTGCCGTACGCGCATCTCGCTCTCCTGGCGCACCGCCAGTGCCGACCCGACATGCCCCAGCATCCGGTTGAGTGCCGCACCCACCTGCCCGACCTCGGTCCGCGGATCCGCCTCGGCGGCCGGCACCCGCTCCAGAGGTGCCACCTCACCGCTGTGCAGCTGGAGTTCGGAGACCCGGGTGGCGGTCGCGGCGACCCGGCGCAGCGGCCGCAGCGCGACCCCGACCATGGCGGCCCCGGCGACCCCGGCGGCGATCAGCCCGGCCCCGGTGACACAGACCTCGACGAGGATCAGGGTGGTGAGGGCGCCGCGCACCTCGGCAGCGGGGATGCCGACGAGGACGGTCGTCGTCCTGTCCGCTCCCACGACCGCCTCCACGCGGTACGAGCCGAGTCCGGGCAGGACGATGCTCCGCGCCCGGTCCCCCACCTCGACGCCCGCCGCCTCCAGGGCTTTCTCCTCGGCGCCCTTCAGCGGCCTCTCACCGGCCGCGGCGCTCTGCTCGACGGCGGCGGAATTGTCCTGGACCACGCTCGACACAGTGATCGAACCGTCCACGGACACCGCACCGAGCGTGCCGAAAGGCTGCCCGCGGGCGTCTATGAAGGCCAGCGGATCGTCGTCCGGGCCGTCGGCGGGCATCGGCAGGCCATCCGCGTCGGCCACGCTGCCGCCCGGCGGCGGCTTCGAGGCCCGCATGGCGATGGAGTGCAGCTGGCCGTCGAGCTTGTCGTACATATATTTGTGGAAGGCGATGGTGGTGACCGAACCGATCACCGCGGCCACCACGGCGATGAGCGTCACCGCGGACACCACCAGCCGGGTCCGCAGCGTCCACGGCCCCCTTCCCCACCGCTCTCCGCGCCGCCGCGCCCGACTGCTCACCGGGCTATTCACCGGGCTTGATGAGATATCCGGCCCCGCGCCGGGTGTGGATCATCGGCGACCGTCCGGCATCGATCTTCTTGCGCAGATACGAGATGTACAGCTCGACGACGTTCGCCTGCCCGCCGAAGTCGTAGTTCCACACCCGGTCCAGGATCTGCGCCTTGCTCAGCACCCGTCGCGGATTGCGCATCAGGAAGCGCAGCAGCTCGAACTCGGTCGCGGTGAGGTGGATGGAGGTCGTCCCCCGGCACACCTCATGACTGTCCTCGTCGAGCACCAGGTCACCGACGACGAGCGTCGACTCGCTCCGTACCGTCGCCGTCCCGGACCGCCGGATCAGCCCGCGCAGCCGCGCCACGACCTCCTCCAGGCTGAACGGCTTCGTCACATAGTCGTCGCCGCCCGCCGTGAGTCCGGCGATCCGGTCCTCCACCGAGTCGCGCGCGGTCAGGAACAGCACGGGGACTTCGGAGAGGTCCCGGCGCAGCTTGCCGAGCACCGAGAGCCCGTCGGTGTCGGGCAGCATCACATCGAGGATCACCGCGTCGGGCCGGAAGTCGCGCGCCATGCGGACGGCACTCGCACCGTCCCCGGCGCTACGCACCTCCCAGCCCTCGTAACGCAGGGCCATGGAGAGCAGCTCGGCGAGCGGCGCCTCGTCGTCCACGACCAGCACGCGGACGGGATTGCGGTCCGGCCTGAGCAGTTCGGTACGCCCCTGGGGCGTGGTCGTCGTCATGCCTCAACCCTGTGAGACGCCTCTGAGAGGGTCCTTTCCCGATCCTGTGAATTCCCTGAGAAACCGGGAAGCGCGGGCTCAGCGCCGGTCGAACATCGCGTGCGCGTTCCCGTAGCAGACCGCCCGCAACCAGTCGTCCCCCAACTCCAGCCGATCCAGGGCATGCAGCTGGTGCACGTACGGGTACGGGATGTTCGGGAAGTCCGTCCCCAGCAAAATCCGGTCCCCGAGGTCGGCGAGCCGTCCGCGCTCCGCCGCCGGAAACGGCGTGAGGTCCTCCGAGAAGTCCGTGAACGCCATCGTCGTATCGAGCCGCACCTCCGGGTACGCCTCCGCCAGGGCCAGGAACTCCGCGTACTCGGGCATGCCCATGTGCGCCACCACCAGCCGCAGCCGCGGATGCCGGGCGAGCAGCCGGCCGATCGGCTCCGGGCCGGTGTACTTGCCGGGCGCGGGACCGGAACCACAGTGCATCACGACCGGCACCCCGGCCTCCGCCAGCAGTCCCCAGACCGGTTCGAGCAGGGGATCGTTCGCGTCGTACGCCCCGACCTGAAGGTGCGACTTGAAGATGCGCGCCCCCGCCTCGACCGCCTCGCGGACGTAACGCTCCACACCCTCCTCGGGAAAGAGGGTCGCGGTGTGCAGACAGTCGGGCACCCGCCGCGCGAAGTCGGCCGCCCAGCCGTTCAGCCAGGCCGCCATGCCCGCCTTGTGCGGGTAGAGCATCGAGGTGAACCGCCGCACGCCGAAGGACCGGAGCAGCGCGAGCCGTTCGTCCTCGTCGTGCCGATAGGCGATCGGCCACTCCATCCCGGTCAGCGGACCGGCGGAGTCGAAGTACGCCCACACCTTGCGGAGCACCTGCTCCGGCATGAAGTGGGTATGGACGTCGATCAGCCCCGGCAGCCCGAGCCGTTCCCAGAACCGCACCACGTCATCGCTGCCGCCATTCACCGCGCACTCCCTCGTCCGACCCGACCCGACCCGATCCGACCCGCCCCGATCCGACCCGCCCCGATCCGACCTGATCACCGACGATCTCAGAACAGCCCGTCCTGCACCCCGCCGCCCCCGATATCGGTCACCGGCACCGTCACGCCCGACCGCGCATCGGCCCCCGCCAGCTGCCATCCGGTCATCAGCCGGGTGTCCAGCACGACCACCCCGTCCACGGCCGCCAGATGCAGATCGGGCCCGGCGGCCGCGACCAGCCGCCCCGCGACCACCCCGCCGTCCGTCAACTCGGTCACCGCCCGTGCCACTTCGACCGGCCCGTCGAGCCCGAACAACCCGGTGTGATCGACGGGCTCGAACGGCAGCCGCTCCAGCGACTGCGGCCACCCGGCCCCCTCCCGCTCCAGCGCCGCCGCCCGCCCGTACAGCCCCTCGACCTCCGCGACCCGTTCCGCCGCCCCGGGCAGCGCGGCCCGCACCGCACGCTTGCGCACGTACGGGATCCGGTCCGGCACCCCCAGCGCCGACCGCAGCAGTTCCTCGGTCCGCCGCGCCGCCATCAGCGGTCCGCGTCCCAGCCAGCTGAAGACCACGGCCCCCTGCTCCCGCAGCCGCGCCGCACCCCGCTCCTCGGCGGTGATCCCGACCTTCACCATCGAGGGCCCGAACCAGGCGAGATAGACGCGGTACGTCCGCGGATCGTCGGCAATCGTGTCGGCGGCCACCGAATGCGCCCGGTCCAGCCGCGCGCACTCCGGGCACCGCGCCCCCGTACTCCGCCCGGACACCACGGCCTCCAGCGGACATACGTTTCCCCGCGCGCCCACACAATGCCGCTCACCGCCGGCGCGGAACCCGAGCTCCTTCCCGTACGCAAGGACACTCACCCGCGTCGAACCGGCCCCGCCCTTCGCCCCGTCCTTGTGCCACCCCAGGACGGGCCCTTCCTGGGGCCATCGCAACCCGGTGCAGTACCAGCTCATGCGTGCGATCGTAACGAGGCTCCGCGCCGGGGCCGGGATCCCGATGAACAGGGCGCGGAGGGAAGGACGATCGGCGAACGCGGGGACACGGGAATGGCGGCCGGGGGCATCTCGACGATCCGAACCGGCGCGGTGAGCGCCGGACGGGCTGTCAGCAGTACCGCACGCAGGGTGCGGGTCTTCGCCAGCTTGTCAGGACAAAGCGGTGTGGTCCTCGAGGCCGTGGTCAGCCGGTGCCGTTCGACGCTGTGCGAGCTACCCGGAGACGCGTGGCCCCCCGTTCACCGCGGCCTGGGTGCTCGTGCTGACCCTCGGCCTGCGTCGGGGTGAGGTGTTGGGACTCACGTGGAAGTCCATCGACTTCGAGACCGGCGAACTGTACGTGGACCATCAGATCCAGCGCGCCGGGTCTCAGATTCTCCACCGCGAGACCAAGACCGAGGATTCAGACGACTTCCTGCCGCTGCCCGCACTCTGCCTCAAGGCGCTCCGGATGCGCCGCGCTCAGCAGCTCGGCGACCGGAAGGCCGCGGGAGAACTCTGGCAGGACGCTCACGGCCTGGTCTTCACGACGAAGCACGGTACGCCGATCGAGCCGGGGAACCTCACCCGGATGTTCGCGCTGCGGGCTCGCCGTGCCGGCCTTCGGGTCATCCCGCTCCGGAACACCCGGCACACGTGCAGTTCGCTCCTGGTCGCCCTCAAGGTTCACCCGAAGATTGCTCAGCGGATCCTGCGGCACTCGCAGATCGCCATGACGATGGAGTTCTACGCCGAAGCGAGCGAGGAAGAAGTCCGCGACGCGATCGGCCGACTGTCAGACGCGATGGGCGGTACCGGCTAATCACCGCGTACCCGATAACAGCGCAGGCGACCCCGAAGCCCGGGGTCGCCTTGCGTATGGGGCCCTAGTCTGACGCGCCTTCAACAGTGAGCGAGTAGTCCACGCCGGTCGAGAAGTCATCAGACTGGCCGCGAATCTTCAGCGAATGTGACCCGGGTTCCAGCGGAGGCAACTGGACCCACAGGCCGCACCCGGTGGTTGTGCCGCGTCCGCCCGTTCCGGTGACAGCATTGTTTGCGACGGTCGCCACAGTGATCTTCTCTCCTCGGTGAGCGTCCGAATCGACCCGTTCGCCGTCCAGAACCGCCGACCCCTTGGCTGTCCTCATGAAGAGTGCGCAGTCCTCAGGACTTCCGAACAAGTTCACGAGGGGAAAGGCGACCGGAACTCCGTTGGGAACGGTGCATGTGCGGCTCGCCCGAGTGCCGAAAGTGCCGGCCAGGAACCACACATTTCGCGGCTGGTTGCGCCCACATGCGCTTCCGTCCTGGTCGGCAACAGGGTTGGTCTCCTCGGGCTCCGACGCTGCCCATGTCCACCATCGGCCCTGTAGGTCCGTAGAGGAGAGGCGAGTGTGCGCCGTCGCCGACGAGGTCTGGGGAGAAGGCACTGTCGATGCTCGCTTCACCGTGTCCTCTGGTCCTGCAGTTGTCGCAGTCCCACACCCCGCCGATGCGGCCAGGACTATGGCGGTGAGCCCAACCATTCCAGCCTTGAACTTCATGTATGCCCCTCCCGACGTCGCACAGGTGCCTCGTCTCTACGACTGGCGCGACGTGCGCGGTCACCCTACTCACGAGCTGGTCCCGCGCTTGGTGGGGCCCGTTGCTGTACTTCGCTGCTGTACGGGCCCAACGCAAGAGACCCCCGGATCTCTCCGGGGGTCTCTCAGCTGTGTGCACTCGGCAGGATTCGAACCTGCAACCTTCTGATCCGTAGTCAGATGCTCTATCCGTTAAGCTACGAGTGCTTGGCGTTCCGGGCTTTTCTGCCTGGTCGGCGTTGCGGGAACAACATTACATGACCTGCGCCGTCACGCGAAATCCATTAGCCACACCAGTCCTGACCTGCGAAAACGCCTGTCGGCGCCTCATTCGGCCACCTCGCCCCGCGCTGCCGCGAGCACGTTCCGCGTCCGGATACGACTGAAGCCCCGGCCAGTGGCTCGGGGCTTCAGCGATCAAGCGGAGGCGGAGGGATTTGAACCCTCGATGGGCTTTAAGACCCAAACCGCATTAGCAGTGCGGCGCCATAGACCGGACTAGGCGACGCCTCCAGCACACCCCGCGCGAGCGCGAGTGGTGCGTGCAGATGATGACACAGCTGAGTGCTGTCTCTCCAATCGCCGCCTACGGTACTAGGCAGTCGGCCGCGAGGGCAAAGCGTCCGGGTTGCGCAACGCCGAGGCGTGCGGAGCGTTAGTGATGACGGGGGTACCGCCTCCGCCGTTCTTCCGCGTCCACAGGAGCCCCGTATGCTGCGCCGCCTCGCCCTCACCGCTGTCGCATCCCTCGCCGTACTGTCGGCCGGCGCACCGGCCGCGACCGCCGCCACCGGCCCCCTGCCGCTGCTGCCCATTCCGCTGCCGGTGCTCCAGGGGGACGACGCCACCGAGAAGACCCAGCTGAGGGTGACGGTCTCGCACTCCGGCGACCGGGAGGCCGACGGCGTGTACGAGCTGCGGTGCCTCCCCGCGGGCGGCACCCATCCAGTGGCGCAGCAGGCCTGCGACCGACTGGCGGAGCTCGCGAAGCCCACGGACAGGAGTGACGGCAAGGACCCCTTCCGTCCGGTGCCCTCGGGCGCCATGTGCACCCAGCAGTTCGGCGGGTCGGCCACGGCCCGGGTCATCGGAACCTGGCGGGGACAGCACGTCGACGCCTCCTTCGACCGGACCAACGGCTGCGAGATCGCGCGCTGGAACACCCTGCGTCCGGTGCTCCCCAACGTCCGCTGACCAGGGGTGGCCAGGCCCGTCGCAGAACCCGTACCGGGCCCTTCACAGGACTCGCACAGGGTAGGAGTCGTACACCGTATGCACAGAACCTTGGTGAGAGCTCCCCCTCATCCGCCGTCGGATGCCCCTCCTCTGCCTTTAGACTCCTCCAGTGACAGCCTGCGGCCCGAGGGGCAAGATGGGGCCCGCTGTCGGCAAGGTGCGGTAATCAGGGAGGAAGCGTCGTCGTGAGCAGCAGGCCATCCCGAGGCGCTGCTCGCCTCGCAGCCATACTCGATGCCCTCCCGGACGGGCTGTTGCTCGTCAATTGCAACGGCACGGTCGTCAACGCCAACACCATCGCCCTCGAAATGTTCGAGACTCCAGGCACCGCGCTCGTCGGTCGTGGACTGCTCGATCTGCTGCCGGAGTTCGACTCCAAGCTGATTCCGGGGTCGATGCGCAGGCCCGAGGCCGCGGACGAGCGGGGTCGTACGAAGCCGACGCGGATGATCGCGCGGCGGACCGACGGCACCGAGTACCCGGTCGAGGTCACCAGCGCCAGCCTGGAGGACGGGCAGGCCGCGTACAACGACTTCCAGGCCGGCTACACCGGCAACTACACGGGTGACGAGCTGCTGATGCTCGTCGTACGGGATCTGTCGGGCACCGTCGACACCGAGGCCGAACTGGCCCGCTCGCAGCGGCAGACCGAGATGATTCTGCGGGCCGCGGCCGAGGGTGTCGTCGGTACGGACACGGACGGCCGGGTCGTTCTGGTCAACCCCGCCGCCGCGCAGATCCTCGGGTTCCGCGCCAGCGACCTGGGCGGCCAGGAGCTGCACCCGCTCATCCTCCACTCGCGTGCGGAGGGCGAGCCGTTCCCGTACGAGGAGTCGCCGCTCGCCGACACGCTCAAGTCCGGGCGCAAGCACCGGGTGCGCGGGCAGGTCCTGTGGTCCAAGAGCGGCGCGCAGGTGCCGGTCGACCTGACGACCGCGCCCGTCCGCGACGGGGACCAGCTGGTCGGCGCGGTGATGACGTTCACCGACCGCAGGCCGTACGAGGAACTCACCACGCAGCACACGGCGCAGCTCACCGAGCTGACCGAGAGCCACACCACCGAGGTCACCGAGCTCACCGGACGGCACACCGCCGAAGTCACCGAGCTCACCGAACGGCACACCGCCGAGCTGGCCGACCGGACCGAGCGGTACGCGGCGGAGCTGGAGGAGCAGGCCGATCAGATCACAGACCTGACCGCCCGGCACCACCAGCTGACCGCCGTACTCGGCGAGTCGCTGCGTGGCCCGCTGGAGGAGCTGCGCGGCGAGCTCTTCACGCTCGCCGCGGACCCGGCGGGCCAGCTGTGGCCCGAGGCCAACCAGATCCTGCACCACCTGGCCGCCGGCTACGCCCGCATGACGACGCTGGTCGACAACGTGCTGGGCTTCCAGCGGCTGGACAGCGGTGCGGAGCAGCTGGTCAAGGAGACGGTGCTGCTCGACGGCGTCGTGACGGCCGGTATCGACGCCGCCGTCGAGCTGATCGGCCCCGGCCGGGCCCAGTTCGCGGTGCACGCGCCGCCGATCGAGGCCGAGGTCGACGCGGGTCGGCTGGTGACCGCGCTCGCGCATCTGGTCGCGGATGTCGCCGGGGTCGACTCGACCGGGAAGGCACGGGTGGTGCCGGGCGGCGGCTATGTCGACTCGACGGTGGTCGTGGCGGCGGCGCAGCGCGGTGAGGTCGTACGGATCGAGGTGCGCGGACCGTTCGCCGGGGGAGACCCGGTGCACGAGCCGATCGTGCGCGGAATCGTACGGGCGCACGGCGGTGTGCTCCAGACGCACGAGATGCCGGGGATGAGCGGCAGCGCGTACGTACTCGAAGTGCCGCTGGGCGCGGGGTTGGGCACCGTGATGCCACCGGAGCCGCCGGTCGTGCCTGCACCGGCGGAGGCGACGGCCGGTGGTGTTGCCGGTGCCGGTGCCGTTCAGGAGCAGCCGGGCACGCCGGTCGGCGGGCGGCGCAGGGCCCGCAGGGCGTCGACGGATGCCTTCCTGGAGAGCCCGGTGGATGCGGCGGAAGCCGGGCCGGGGGCCGACACGGGGGCT
Source organism: Streptomyces sp. NPDC005181 (assembly GCF_040608395.1). Taxonomy (NCBI): domain Bacteria; kingdom Bacillati; phylum Actinomycetota; class Actinomycetes; order Kitasatosporales; family Streptomycetaceae; genus Streptomyces; species Streptomyces sp. NPDC005181. The sequence goes on along the minus strand of NZ_JBEXID010000012.1, from coordinate 87,067 downwards.
GCGGAGCCGACCGGACGGCGCCGGGCGCGGCGTGAAGCGGTGGCACAGGAGGAGCCGGCTCAGCAGGGCCCGCAGTCGCCTCAGGCGCTCGTCCCGGCCCAGCAGCAGGGCGAGGGGTCGGGGCGCAGGCGGGGGAGGCCCAGCCCGGCCGAGGCGCCCGCACAGTCGCCACTGCCCGCACAGTCCACCCAGTCTCCGCAGCCGGGGCAGGGGCCCGGTCAGGCGTTGGCTCTGCCCAGGGCCGCAGCGCCGTCCGAGGGCTCCGTGGTGACGGCGGCCGAGGGCGCTCAGGGCGGTGGCGGCCGTCCGCAGCGCGGGCAGACCGTGCCGCCGCAGGGTGTTCCGGCCGAGATGCCGATGCCGGTGCCTGCGGGCGGACACCGGGCGCGTCAGGGCAACGAGAACCAGCTGGCCCTCCCGGCAGTCGCTCCCGCCGCCGGCCAGGGGCAGAGCGAGGGCGGCCTGCAGCCGGCCCAGCCGCAGCCGACCGGGCGGCGGGCCCGGCGGGCGCTCGGGACCGCGCAGGACCGGTCCGCTCCGGCTGAGCCGGCGGGGCCGCGGACCGCGTTCGCACTCCCGCCCGCCGAGGCCGACCGGATCCCGCCCACGGCCGGTGAGGCGGATGCCTCGCTGCCCGGACGCCACGACGCCGTACAGGCCCCGCAGGACGACGGCCACACGCCGCCGCAGGCACACCCCTCGCCGACCGGCCGCCGCCGGGCCCGTCACACCGACGCACCGCAGCAGCCGGTGCAGCCCGGACTGCCCGCGCAGCCCGGCGGCTGGACGGAGAACGGCACCTCGGGACAGGGCCCGGCCTCCCTGGCCACCCCCGGCGACGACTTGAACTGGACCGGAGCGGATCACACCACCCACACCACCGGCACCACCAACGCCGACGGTGCCGCGGAGAGCCGCCCGCGAGACACCGCACCCGAGCCCGTGCCCGCTCCCGCAGCCGAGCCCGCGCCGGACGCGCGGCACCAGCCGCTGCCCGCCGAGGCCCCCATGCCCGCCTCGGCGTCAGCATCCACGTCGTCCGACTCGACGCAGGGGCGCGCGTTCAGCGTGCGGACGCTCGGGCAGGGCGTGCCGTTCGTCCAGCACCTCGCCCATCAGCAGAACCAGACGCTCGGCGGCGCCGGGCGGCGCCGTAAGCTCGCCGCCCCGCCCGGGGCCGAGCGCGCCGGACAGCCCGTCGCCCAGCCGGCCGTCGCGCAGCCCGGTGCCGCACCGGCCGCTCCTGTGCAGCCCGCCGCCACTCCCACCACCAGCGCCTCCGGGCAGCTGATCTCCGCCCCTGCGGCCGAGGGACGCGCATACGCCATCGGGGCACCCGACGAGGGCGCCGAAGGTCCGGAGCCGCTGGACGGCCCGGGGGGCGCGGTCGAGGTCGCCAACCGCCCGTCGCCGCAGCCGGTCGACGACGAGCTGCCCCCGGAGCCGCTGGACAACCCGCGCCGGCTCCTCGTCTGGCCCGCGCCCGACGTCTCCACTCAGCAGGCGCTGAGCGACCGCGGCTACCGGCCGGTGATCGTGCACTCCCGCGAGGAGGTGGACGCCCAGATCGCGGCGTTCCCCGCCGCGCTCTTCGTGGACCCGCTGACCGGCCCCATCACCCGTACGGCACTGCAGTCGCTGCGCCAGGCGGCGGTCGCCGCAGAGGTTCCGGTGCTGGTGACGGCCGGTCTGGGGCAGGCGTCGCGGGAAGCAGCGTACGGTGCCGACCCCGCCGTACTCCTCAAGGCACTCGCTCCCCGCGACAGCGAGCAGCACCCGCCGCGGGTGCTGCTGATCGAGGAGCACGAGGAGATCGCGGTGGCGCTGACAGCCACGCTGGAACGCCGCGGCATGCAGGTCGCGCGGGCCGCCACCGACAACGAGGCGGTCGCGCTGGCCACCCGGATGCGGCCGAACCTGGTGGTGATGGACCTGATGCAGGTACGCCGCCGCCGGGCCGGGATCATCGACTGGCTGCGCGCGAACGGCCATCTCAACCGGACCCCGCTGGTCGTCTACACCTCGGCCGACATGAACCGGGCGGAGCTGCCGAAGCTCAGCTCGGGCGAGACGGTGCTGTTCCTGGCGGAACGCTCGACGAGCGAAGAAGTGCAGTCCCGCATCGTCGACCTGCTGGCGAAGATCGGCACGAACTGACCGACGGACGGACAGACACGACGAGGGCGGTACGGGAAACCCCGTACCGCCCTCGTCGTACGCGCCTGACGGACCCGTCGATCAGAGCTGGGTGATCTCCAGCTCGCCGGCCGCGTACTGCTTGCGGATCACCTTCTTGTCGAATTTACCGACGCTGGTCTTCGGCACCGACGCAATGAGCGTCCAACGTTCCGGCAGCTGCCACTTGGCTATCCCGGACTCCGCGAGGAACCCCTTCAAGGTCACGTAGTCGGCGGTGGCGCCGTCCTTGAGGACGACGGTCGCGAGCGGACGCTCGCCCCACTTCTCGTCCGGGACGGCGACGACGGCGGCCTCGGCCACATCCGGGTGCGCCATCAGGGCGTTTTCCAGCTCGACGCTCGAAATCCACTCCCCGCCGGACTTGATGACGTCCTTGGCGCGGTCGGTGAGGGTGAGGAAGCCGTCCTCGCTGATGACGCCGACGTCACCGGTCTTCAGCCAGCCGTCCTCGCTGAACTTGTCCTCGGGGCGCAGCGCCTCGCCGTCCGCGCCTCCGTAGTACGCACCTGCGATCCAGGGGCCGCGCACCTCCAGCTCACCGGCCGACTCGCCCTCCCAGGGCAGATGCTCGCCTCTGGGGCCGACCAGCCGCGCCTCGACGCCGGCCGGGAAACGGCCCTGGGTGATCCGGTACGGCCACTCCTGCTCCTCCGTCAGACCGGCGGGCGGGTTGGCCATGGTGCCGAGCGGCGACGTCTCCGTCATGCCCCAGGCGTGGCAGAGGCGGACGCCCAGCTTGTCGTACGCCTCCATCAAAGAGGGCGGGCAGGCGGAGCCACCGATGGTGACGCGGGCCATCGAGGTCAGATCGCGCGGGTTGGCGGTGACTTCGGCGAGGAGCCCCTGCCAGATGGTGGGGACGGCGGCGGCGTGGCTCGGCTTCTCACGCTCGATCATGTCGGCGAGCGGGGCGGGCTGCAGGAAGCGGTCCGGCATGAGCATGTTGACGCCGGTCATGAACGTCGCGTGCGGCAGACCCCAGGCGTTGACGTGGAACTGGGGGACGACCACCAGCGTGGTGTCCTTTTCGGTCAGCCCCATCGACTCGGCCATGTTGACCTGCATGGAGTGCAGGTAGATGGAGCGGTGCGAGTAGACGACACCCTTGGGGTCGCCGGTGGTGCCGGAGGTGTAACACATGGCGGCGGCCTGGCGTTCGTCCAGCTCGGGCCAGTCGTAGCTGGTCGGGCGGCCGGCGATCAGCTCCTCGTAGTCGTGCACCCGCGGCACGGCGCCGTCGAGCACCGAACGGTCGCCGGGCCCCACGACCACCACATGCTCGATCGACGTCAGGTGGGGGAGGAGCGGCGCAAGAAGCGGCAGCAGCGAGCCGTTGACGAGGACGACCTTGTCATCCGCGTGCTTGACGACCCAGATCAACTGCTCGGCGGGAAGCCGCAGGTTGAGCGTGTGGAGCACGGCGCCCATGGAGGGGATCGCGAGATACGCCTCGACGTGCTCCGCGTTGTTCCACATCAGGGTGGCCACTCGCTGGTCGCCGACGACACCGAGCTCGTCGCGCAGGGCGTGGGCGAGCTGGTTGGCACGGCGGCCCACTTCGGCGAAGCTTCGCCGCTGCGGCTCGGGCTCGCCGGTCCAGGTCGTGATCTGAGACTTCCCATGGATCGTCATCCCATGCGTCAGGATGCGGGTGACAGTCAGCGGTACGTCCTGCATGGTGCTCAGCACGGCGTCCTCCCGGTGGGCGCTACGCGGCAGTAAGGTTCCGCTGATTCTGCGCACATACCGCTCGGTATGTCACTACTCCCGGGAGTACGAATCGGTTTCCGTCGAATACCTCCGGCCGGAATGCCGGAGGGTCCCGCGGTCCGAGGAACCGTGAATCAGGACCAGAACTCGTCGCTGACCTCGATGTCTTCCATGCACTCGTCAAGGTCGGTGGCCTTGTCACCGATGATCCGGAAGACGATCGCGCCCATGGCGTCGATCGTCCGTCCCTTGCGCTTCGCCATGACCCGATGCACAGACACTGCGTGCCCCCGGCCGTCGACCAGCACATTCAACAGCGTGGCCGTCATCGTGCCGTCCGATTCCTCGGCCAGCCGCCGGTAGTACGCCAGCATCTCGTCCCGGCCCTTGTAGTCACCGGAGAGTGGGCTGCTGCCCGGGACATGATGGGTCGCGTCGCCCGCCAGCAGCTCCGCCAGCGCCTCCATGTCACCGCGGTTGAACGCTTCGTAGCCCTTGCGGACCAGCGCGGCGTGCGGATGTTCAGCCATGACCGTCGCCACCTTTCTCGGCTCCTGGTTTCCCGGTGTCCTGGGAGGAAGGCTGATACCCCCAACCGTCGCACCACCCCGGACACCTCGCGAGCCCGCACCTGCCCGTCTGCCGGCCGGTCCGCCCGGCCGTCGGCCAGCCGGTCGGCCCGGCGTGCTGCCGGCCCGCCGGCGACGTTCGGGCTCAGCGCACGGGGATCAGCTCCGGGTCCTCGCGGAGCTTGCCGAGCGCTCGTGAGACCGCGCTCTTGACGGTGCCGATGGATACGCCGAGCACCTCGGCCGTCTGCGCCTCGCTGAGATCCTCGTAGTAGCGCAGGACGACCATCGCCCGCTGCCGGTCCGGGAGCTTCAGCACGGCCCGCCACATCGCGTCGTGCAAGGATTGCTGCTCGGCAGGATCGGGCGCCGGAGCGGCCTCCTGCTCGGGCAGTTCGTCGCAGGCGAACTCGTCGACCTTGCGTTTGCGCCACTGCGAGGTCCGGGTGTTCAGCAGCGCCCGGCGGACATAGCCGTCGAGCGCCCGGTGGTCCTCGATCCGCTCCCACGCCACGTACGTCTTGGTGAGCGCGGTCTGCAGCAGATCCTCGGCATCACTCGGGTTTGCGGTGAGCGAGCGCGCGGTACGCAGCAGCACGGGCCCCCGCGCCCGCACGTACGACGAGAACGACGGGTACGGAACGTACGGAGCACGCGCCCCGTACGGAGTGAGCGCGGTGTGCGAGGAGTGCGCTGTGTGCGAGGTGGCGTGCGACGCCTGCGTGGTGGCCGATGCGTGCTGCGTGTGCGACGCCGGCGAGGTGTGCGGCGCGTATCCGGTGGCGGCAGCGGCTCCCCTGGAGGCGCCCGTGCAGACTGGCGTGGTCATAGGTCCACGCTAGGAGTGGGCACTACCCCGGGGGATCGGCCCCAGGTCCCGAAGCCACGTCCGCCTCAGGTTGTAGGGGTGGGGGCGACCCCACCTCCTGAAGGAGTAGGGGCCGTCATCCGGACTCAGGGCCGCCCCGGACGGACCCACCGCCCCCACCGGCGCCGTCGCGCTCCCGTCATCCACCGTCCGTGCCCAGTATCAGTCCCGAGGTGGGGACCCCCGTGCCTGCCGTCACCAGCGTTCTGGCCGCCCCGGGTACCTGGTTCACCGACGTGTCCCGGATCTGCCGGACCGCCTCCGCAATGCCGTTCATCCCGTGCAGATAGGCCTCCCCCAACTGGCCTCCATGTGTGTTCAGCGGCAGCGCGTCGTCCGCCACGAAGTCGGCGGCCTCGCCCGGTCCGCAGAATCCGAACTCCTCCAGCTGCATCAGCACGAACGGGGTGAAGTGGTCGTAGAGGATGCCCACATCGATGTCGGAGGGAGCGAGTCCGGAGGTACGCCAGAGCTGTCTGGCGACGACGTCCGTCTCCGGCAGTCCGGTCAGCCCGTCACGGTAGAAGCTGGTCATCTGTTCCTGCGCCCGCCCGGCACCCTGCGCGGCGGCGACGATCACCGCAGGTGGCCGGGGAAGGTCGCGGGCCCGCTCGGCACCGGTGACGACGATCGCCTGTCCGCCGTCGGTCTCCTGACAGCAGTCGAGCAGTCGCAGAGGTTCGACGATCCAGCGCGATGCGGCGTGATCGGCAAGCGTGATCGGCTTCTCGTAGAAGTACGCCGCCGGATTGCGCGCGGCATGGCGCCGGTCGGTGACCGCGACATGGCCGAAGACTTCCGGCGTCAGGTTGTACGTGTGCAGGTAGCGCTGGGCGGCCATGGCCACCCAGGAGGCCGGGGTGAGCAGTCCGAAGGGGAGATTCCAGCCGAGCGCAGTCCCCTCAGCCGTCGGTTCCCGGTGCTGCACACCGGAACCGAAGCGGCGCCCCGAACGCTCGTTGAACGCGCGGTAGCAGACCACGACATCGGCCACCCCGCTCGCCACGGCGAGCGCCGCCTGCTGCACGGTGGCGCAGGCTGCCCCACCCCCGTAGTGGATGCGGGAGAAGAACGACAGCTCCCCGATGCCGGCCGCCTGGGCAACCGTGATCTCGGGGCTGGTGTCCATCGTGAAGGTGACCAGGCCGTCGACATCGGCGGGGGTCAGCCCGGCGTCGTCGAGAGCGGCCTGCACCGCCTCGACGGCCAGCTTCAGTTCGCTGCGCCCGGAGTCCTTGGAGAACTCGGTCGCCCCGATCCCGACGATCGCGGCCCGACCGCCGAGCGAATCTGCGCTGCGCAGGCTCATACGGATCCTTCTGGGACGCTGACGGTCACCTTGCCGGTGACGTGCGTGCCGAGACCATTGGCTCCGACGACCGTCACCTCGGCCGTCCCGTCGTCGCCGAGGGCCGTGACGGTGCCGCTCATCACCATGGTGTCCCCCGGATAGTTGGGTGCGCCCAGCCTGATGGCGACCTTGTGGAGCACCGCCGAGGGCCCGAAGTGGTCGGTGACGTACCGCCCGACCAGGCCGTTGGTCGTCAGGATGTTCATGAAGATGTCCGGGGAGCCCTTCTGCTGTGCGAGCTCGGCGTCATGGTGCACGTCCTGGTAGTCGCGGGAGGCGATGGCGCCCGCGACTACCAGGGTGCGGGTCACCGCGACCTCCAGCGGTGCCAGCTCCTCGCCGACCTTCATCACGATCCCTCCTTCACCAGCAACTGACCCAGCTCCTCCAGCACTTCGCTGCCGCATCCCAGATAGGCATCGAGCTGGCGGCCCCAGAGGAAGTGCCGGTGCACGGGGTGGTCGAGATCGGCGCCCGTCCCGCCGTGCAGATGCTGTCCGGCATGCACGACCCTCTTGCCCGCCTCCGACGCCCACCAGGCCGCGGTCAGCGCCTGGGCCGCGTACGGCAGCCCCTTGTCGTGGCGCCACGCCGCCTCGTACGCGGTGACCCGTATTGCCTCGGTGTCCATATGGGCATCGGCAGCACGCAGCAGCACCCCCTGGTTGGTGGAGAGCGGGCGCCCGAACTGCTCCCTGGTGGTGGCGTGGGCGACCGCCCGGGCCAGCGACCCGGCGCACACCCCGGCCTGCAACCCCGCGAACGCGGTACGGCTCGCGGCCAGCACGGCTCCGTACACCGTCGTTCCGGTGTCGCCCTTCGTCCCCGTGTTCGTCGCCGTGCTCGCCCTCGGCCGTCCCTCTGGTCCACCGAGCTGCTCGCCGGGTGCCCGGTCCAGGACGAGCCGGGCCGCCGACCACGGAGCCGTGGTCTCCACGGGCGTCACCACCACACCCGGATCAGCGGTCCGTACGATCCACAGCGCTCGGTCCGCGTCCGCCACGAGCACCACGGTGGCGTCGCGCAGCCACGGCACATAGGGCACGATGCCGCTCAACCGCCCTTCCCCGTCGGCCCGTAGACCATCGCGTGCCGGGAACACGCCGGTGGCGACAGCAGTGCCGTCCCGCAGCGGCGGAAGCAGTCGCTCCCGCTGTTCGTCCGTACCGTGCTCGGCGACGGCAAGCAGCCCGTACGCACATGTCGCCGCGAACGGCACCTGCGCGGTCGTTCTCCCCTGCTCCTCCAGCAGCAGCACCAGGCCCAGCAGTCCGATCTCCTCGACGGCGGCGGTCAGCCCGGCCGCGCACAGCTCCTTCCACAGCGCGGTGTCCGTCCCGGTCCCGGCGGCGGCCAGCCGCTCGTGCGTGGCCAGATCGCCGAAGATCTGCGCGGCGAGACCCTGCGCCGCGGTCTGCTCCTCCGTGGGCGTGAAGTCCATGTCAGCCCTCGCTCCCCCGGAAGACCGGCAACTCCAACTCGGGGTCCGTGCGCAGAAATTCCAGCCTGACCGGCATCCCCGTCCGCACCTTGTCGTACGGCACACCGACCACATTGCTGACCATCCGTACGCCCTCCGCCAGCTCTATCAGCGCCACCGCGTACGGCCCGGCGTCGTCGGACGCGCCGAAGGCGGGGAAGGGCGGGTGGTGCATCACGACATAGCTGAAGACGGTGCCCTCACCGCTCGCCTCGACCGTGTCCCACTCCTGGCACCCGCACTCATTGCACCCGGGCAGCCAGGGAAAACGCAGGGTCTCGCACTCCCCGCACCGCTGGATGAGCAGTTTGTGCTCGGCGACGCCCTGCCAGAACCCGGCGTTGTCCCGATTGATCACCGGCCTCGGCCGCAGACTCCGGCCGCCTTGCTTCACCCCCGGCGGCCCTCCCGTCCTCGTCCCACGCCTCATCGCCGCGGGCGTGTACTTGAGGATCCGGAAGCGGTGTGTACCGGCCGGCTCCCCGGCTGCCCGGACATCCATCCGCGTCGTGACGAAGTAGCCCATCCCCAGCTTGGTCGCCTTCCGCTCCGACACCGACTCGATCACCGCGTCGAAGGTGATCCGGTCCCCGGGCCGCAGCGGCCGCAGATACTCCTGCTCGCAGTCGGTCGCGACCACCGAGGTGTACCCGGCGCCGTCGAGGAGGGCGAACAGCTCGTCGTACGCCCGGGAACGGTCCGAGTGCCCCGACAGTCCGCCCATCGTCCACGCCTGCAGCATCGTCGGCGGAGCAATCGCCCCGGGCCCCGCGTATGCCGGGTTCTTGTCGCCCATGGCCTCGCACCAGTGCCTGATCATCGGCTCGTTGACCAGGTCCTTGCCGACGCCCGCGGTGGCGGCGGCCCGCCCCTCGTACACCCTGAGCCGCTCGTACAGCTCGTCCGACCCGCTCTGCCCGCCGCGCCCGTCCTGAGCGCTCCCGCCCTGCTCGTACCGCGCGTCCGTCACCGCTTCCCCCTCTTCATGCCGAGCCGCATCGTCGCGACGATCTCCCGCTGCACCTCGCTCACCCCGCCCCCGAAGGTGTTGATCTGCGCCGCTCTGTTCATCCGCTCCAGCTCCCCGTCCCCGAAGGAGCCGAGCGAACCGCCCCGGACCATTCCGGCCTCGCCCGTGATTTCCTGGCACATTCGATACACCTCGACGGCCGATTCGGTTCCCACGAATTTCACGCCGCTCGCCTCGCCGGGGGCCAGCGAGCCCGCCCCCACATCCCCCACCAAACGCCAGTTGAGCAGGCGCGTCGCCGCCAGCCGGGCATAGGCCTCGGCCAGCCGGGACCGCACCCACGGCTCGTCAACCGGGCGTCGCCCACTCACCGGATCGGGGGTACGGGCGTGGGCGAGCGCCGCCTCGTAGAACTCCTCGGCCTGCATCCCGATCGCAGCCAGCGCCACCCGCTCGTGGTTGAGCTGGTTGGTGATCAGCCCCCAGCCGCCGTTCTCCTCGCCGACCAGATTCGTGGCGGGTACCCGTATCCCGTCGTAATAGGTGGCCGTCGTAGTCAGACCACCCACGGTCTCTATGGGGGTCCAGGCGAACCCGGGGGCGTCCGTCGGGACCAGGATGATCGAGATGCCCTTGTGCTTGGGCGCATCCGGATCCGTACGGCAGGCGAGCCAGATCCAGTCCGCGTTCTGCGCATTGCTGGTGAAGATCTTCTGCCCGTCGATCACCCAGTCGCCGCCGTCCCGCACCGCCCTGGTGCGCAACGCGGCCAGGTCCGTGCCGGCCTCCGGCTCGCTGTAACCAATCGCGAAGACGAGGTCGCCGTCCAGAATCCGCGGCAGGAAGTATGCCTTCTGCGCCTCGGTCCCGTACTTCATCAGGGTCGGGCCGACGGTGTTGAGCGTGACCATGGACACGGGCGCACCCGCCCGGTACGCCTCGTCGAAGAAGACGAACTGCTCGTCGGGCCCGCGGCCCTGGCCTCCGTACTCGACGGGCCAGCCCAGTCCGAGCATCCCGTCGGCGCCGATCCGACGCAGCAGCCGGCGCTGCTCTACCGGATCACCGGCACGTCTTGGCCGCATCCCGGACATCACATCCGCCCCGGAGGCCGCGTCCGGCCCGGTGATCACATCGCGGAAGTAGGTGCGGAGCTCGGCGCGCAGCTGCTGCTGACGCTCCGTCGGGGCGAGGTGCACGGCGGCGGACCTCCCGGACGTGGGCGTACGGATCAGGGATTTCTGACTGTCCGTCAGATTCATGGCCACTGTCAAGGTCGACGCCGCCCCAACACCCCCGCGCGGACAAGGGAACGGCCTGCGTGAAGACGTCGAAGCGCCTTCACGCAGGCCGTTGTCGATCCCGCCGCGCACCGGCCCCCCGACCGGCCCGCAGCGAGCCCCTGCTCACCAAAGATTGGTGAAGTTCACCGCGATGTTCTTGTTGGACTGGTAGATCGCAGTGAACGCCGAGCCCTTCACCTGTGCCGAGTTGCTCTGGTTCGATGCCCCGGAACCGGTGGCCTGCTGCTGGGACGTCGACGAGTTGCCGGAGTTGTTCCCCCCGACTCCACTGCCACCGATCGTCGCAACGCCCGCGTTCGACCCGTCGTCCGCGAACGAGCCGTTGTCGGCCTGGGCCACGCCGCTGAAGAGTGCGACGGCGAGGGGCAGTGCGGCAACAACGGTGAGGGCGCGAGCGGTACGGATGCTTGCCATGTCAATTTCCTCCAGGAACCGAAAGTGCGGCTGGTTTCGAGGCAGTTGGCCGGCCGCCTCGCTTTTGGTCACGACGTCGCGAGACGAAAGTTGCCCACCGAATTCCCGGCGAACCACCCAGGCCCACCGATTCCCCCGCAAGCATGAGGAACACCCGATAAACCTCCTGCCCGCCGAAAAACCCCAGCTCACGCCCGGCGCACTCCTCGGCACCGCTCGATCCAGCGCACCCCAAGAGGAAAAGCGTTTCGGCGCATTTTCTGCCATTCCACCCCGACCGATCCAGCCCACCGATCCAGCCCACCGATCCGGGCCGACCGATCCGGGCCGACCGATCGAGAGTGACCGATCCAGCCCTGCCGCCCACCGCCGCGCCCCCCTCTCGCCACCCCTTCCCATCTTCGAACAGTTGTACGAAAATAGAGCTATGGCCATCACCGACCGGCAGACCGCCACCCTGGCCCTCGCCCACGCGCTCTCCGCCGCCGAGCACGGGCTCCCCGTCATTCCGCTGTCCGCCACCAAGCTCCCCGCCCTGCGCTCTCCCCACCACGACGAGGACCGGCCGGTCACGTGCCGAGGCGCCTGCGGCCTCCCCGGACACGGCGTCCACGACGCCACCACGAACCCTGCCGCCGTACGCGCCCTCTTCGCCGCCGCCCCGTGGGCCACCGGTTACGGAATCGCCTGCGGCCGGGGCCCGCACCACCTCATCGGTATCGACCTCGACATCGACACCACCGGCCGGAACGACTCCGCGGCAGCCCTCCAGCAGCTGGCCCTGCACCACCTGTTCACCATCCCGCCGACGGTCACGGTGATCACTCCCAGCGGCGGCCGCCACATCTGGCTCACCGGCCCGCCGGGCGTATCCGTACCGAACTCCGCAAGCCGTTTGGCCCCCGGCATCGATATCCGCGGCGCGAGCGGGTACCTGGTCGGCCCCGGCTCGGTCACCTCCCGCGGCACCTACCGTCTCGCCCCCGGCTCCGCCGATCTCTCCCCTGCCCCCTGCCCCCGCACGCTCCTCCGTCTGCTCACGCCCCCCGTACGCCCTCACCACCCCCCGGGCCGCCCCCACCATGGCCAGGGCCTGGTCCAGTTCGTTCTCGCGGCACACGAAGGGCAGCGCAACACCCGTCTCTTCTGGGCTGCTTGCCGTGCGTACGAACACGGCTTCGGGGACGCCCTGGCGGACGCCCTCGCCAACGCCGCCGTCCGCACCGGCCTCACCGAACACGAGGCCCGGGCCACCATCGCCTCAGCCGCCCGCCTCACCTCCGGCCGCCCCATGGGCCCGGAGAACACCGACCGTCCCGACCGATCCCTCTGAGCGCCCGCCCCGAGCGGTCTCCTCGCCATCGGTCCGGCGCTGTCGGCCACGCACGCAGAAGGGGCGCCCTCTCGGACGCCCCTTCACAGGTGTTGCGGTGGGTGTGGGATTTGAACCCACGGTGACATCGCTGCCACGACGGTTTTCAAGACCGTTCCCTTAGGCCGCTCGGGCAACCCACCCCGCGTCATCGGTCACATGGACCGGCGTTGACGCGAGGACAGCCTAGCCGGTCAGCTGTCGCCCTTGCGCTCCCCCAGGGTGACTTCGGCCGTCGACACCTTGCCGTCGCGCTTGTAGGTCAGCGTGACCTTGTCGCCCGGCTTGTGGGTCCAGATCTCGCCGATCAGGGTCGGGCCGCTGTCGATCACCGTGCCGTTGAACTTGGTGATGACGTCGCCCGCCTTGAGACCGGCCTTGGCGGCGGGACCGTCCGGGCTGACGGGCGGCGTGCCACCCGAGCCCTGGTCCGAGATGACGGCGCCGCCGGTCTTCTCGTCCATCGTGACCGTGGCACCGATCACCGGGTAGACCGGCTGACCGGTCTTGATCAGCTGCTGGGCGACGTTCTCCGCCTGGTTGATCGGGATCGCGAAGCCGAGGCCGATGGATCCCGCCTGGGACTGGCCGCTGCTGCCGGTCGACTGGATGGCCGAGTTGATGCCGATGACCGCACCGCGCGCATCGAGCAGCGGGCCGCCGGAGTTGCCCGGGTTGATCGAGGCGTCGGTCTGCAGTGCGCTCATGTACGAGTTGCTGCCGCCGGAACCGTCACCGGAGGCGACCGGGCGGTTCTTCGCGCTGATGATGCCGGTCGTGACCGTGTTGGACAGACCGAACGGTGCGCCGATCGCGATCGTCGAATCGCCGACCGCGACCTGGTCCGAGTTGCCGAGGGCCAGCGGGGCAAGCCCCGACGGTGCGTTCTTGAGCTTCAGTACGGCGACGTCGTAACCCTCCGCGCGGCCGACCACCTCGGCGTCGTACTTCTTGCCGTTGGAGAACGTCGCCGTGAGCTGGCCACTGTTCGCCGCGGAAGCCACCACGTGGTTGTTGGTGAGGATGTGGCCTTCCTTGTCGTACACGAAGCCGGTGCCCGTGCCGCCCTCGCCGTCGCCGTTCTGTGCATCGATGGTGACCACGCTGGGCAGCGCCTTGGCCGCGACGCCTGCAACCGTGCCGGGGTCGCGCTTGAGGCCCTGCGGGTTGGTCGATGCCGCGACCGTGGTCGACCCGGAGGAGTTACCGCTGTCGTTCCGGTCGGCCGCCCAGTAGCCGAGGGCGCCGCCGACACCGCCCGCCACGAGCGCCGCGGCGGCCACTGCGGCCACGAGGCCGCTGCCGCGGCGCTTGCGCGGCGCCTCCGGCGAGTGCGACTGGCTGGGCGCCCCCCACACGGGTCCACCGCCACCACCCGCGCCCTGCGCGTACGCGGGAACGGCAGGCGGGGGCGGCGGCCAGGCACCGGCCGCCTGCGTATGCGCGTGCTGCGGCTCGGGGGACTGCGGCGGCGGCCAGTCCATCGCCTGCCCGGACTGCTGCGTTGCCGCCGCGTCCGACGGATCCTGGCTCGCAGGCGCCGACGGGGGCGCAGGCGTGCCCTCAGGAGCAGCGGCCGGCACGGGAGGTGCGGACGGAACGGACGGAACGGCCTGAGCCGCAGTGCCCTCGTTGCCCTCGTTCTCTGTGCTCACAGCTCTTTACTCCTCGGTTCCTCATCAATTTTCGGCAAGAGATCCGCTGTGTACGTGTCTGGAGCCAGCTTTTCCCATGACCCGTCAGGCCACTGTAAGCAGGACCTGTGCGTCCGTACACCAATCTTTATATCCGGCAAAACGGTCCCCCACCGCAAGGTACGCACCACCGTCGCCTCTCGGTGGCACCATGACGCGGTGACCCACGCACGGCAGCACACCATGCAGCATCCCATCCAGGTCATCGCACACCGCGGGGCGTCCGACGACGCACCCGAGCACACCCTGGCCGCCTACCGGAAGGCCATCGAGGACGGCGCGGACGCCCTGGAGTGCGATGTACGGCTCACCTCCGACGGCCACCTCGTCTGTGTGCACGACCGCCGGGTGAACCGTACGTCCAACGGCCGCGGCGCCGTCTCCGCCCTGGAACTCGCCGAACTCGCCGCCCTCGACTTCGGCTCCTGGAAGGACCGCGAGGAGTCCCCGGACTGGGATCCGGTGCCGGGCGAGCTCACCTCCGTACTCACTCTTGAGCGACTGCTCGAACTGGTCGTCGAGACGCGTGCCGCCGGGCGCCCCCTCCAGCTGGCTATCGAGACCAAGCACCCCACTCGCTGGGCCGGCCAGGTGGAGGAGCGGCTGCTGCATCTGCTGAAGCGCTTCGAGCTCGACGCTCCGCCGGACGAGAGCCCCTCGCCGGTAAGGATCATGAGCTTCTCGGCGCGCTCCCTGCACCGCATCCAGGTAGCCGCGCCCACCCTGCCTACCGTCTATCTGATGCAGTTCGTCTCGCCGCGACTGCGCGACGGCCGACTGCCGGCCGGCGCCCGGATCGCCGGTCCGGGACTGCGGATCGTACGCAGTCACCCCGACTACATCGAGCGGCTGCACCACGCCGGCCACCGTGTGCACGTCTGGACGGTCGACGAACCCGAGGACGTAGAACTCTGCGCACGCCTCGGCGTCGAGGCAATCATCACTAATCGCCCAAAACAGGTTCTATCCCAACTGGGTCGCTCTTAACATCAGTTACAGGGTGTACACCGGCGCATTCAGTCTGTATTCGATCGTTACGAGTGCGTCACTGCCAGGCCTTTGGCCGGTTTCCGGTCCAGCCCAGGGGGGCATCCACTCCGTGGCGTGGGGCAAAGGAGGTCTCGGGGGTGGCGTTGGTGGTGGCACAGGAAGTGCCCACGTCGTCGAGCATGGCCGTACCCCATGGCCCTGCGGGCGTGGGGCAGGCGCGGCACCGGATGCGTGAGCAATTGCGCAGCTACGGGGTGTCGGATTCGGTCGTCGACGATGCTGTATTGATCCTTTCCGAACTTCTCAGCAATGCCTGCCGGCACGGCAGGCCGCTGGGGCGGCACACAGATGTGGGTGACGGCGACGTACGTGCCGCATGGCGCGTCGACAGAACAGGTGGGCTGACCGTCGAGGTGACGGACGGAGGCGGTCCGACCCGACCGATTCCGGCCACACCGTCCGTGACGGCGCGCGGTGGCCGCGGGCTCAACATCATCAGTGCGCTCGCCGAAGAGTGGGGCGTACGCGACAGCTCGTCCGGCGAGGTGACCGTGTGGGTGGTGGTCAGCGAGGGCCACGGGGACGGGCATCTGCCGGAGCTCGACGGACTGGACTTCGCCGACGCCTTCGACGACGCGGGCTGACGTGGGCTGAGGCCGACGTACCGGTTGGGCGTACGCACGGACCGGCGAACCCGACGGGCTTGCAAACCCTGTGTACGGATCTGCCTGCGGACCGCTGGACCGGATAGCGACACACCGGCCTTCCGGTACCCCATGCGCCCGGGCGTCTGTCCCCCGGACCCGGCACGGGCGGCTAGGCTCGCGGCCCAGACCGCACTGTCGCAATCGGGAGAAAGCCCACCATGGCCAAAAAGCGCCCTCAGACCAAGGCCGGGAAGCAGCAGCTCAAGGACAGCGAGATCCCGGTGGTCGGGGCTCGCGAGCCCTGCCCGTGCGGTTCGGGCCGCCGCTACAAGGCCTGTCACGGCCGCGCCGCCGCCCAGGCCGTGACCGAGCTGGTTCAGCGCCCGTTCGAGGGCCTGGCGGGCGAATGCGACTGGGTCGCCCTGCGCGAGCTGGTGCCCGCCGCAACGGTCGAGCTGACCCTGAAGGGCGGGCTGCCCGAGGGCGTGCCGTCCGTGACACTCGCGACCGTGCTGCCGATGGCATGGCCGGCGCTGCGCCGCGACGACGGTTCCGTCCTGCTCGCCCTGCAGAACGACACCTCCTCCGGTGACCTCAGCCGTGATCTCGCGGACACCCTGCAGCGCGCACTGGCCGCCGAGCCCGGCTCACCTGTCGCCGCCCGGCGCGTGCCGGCCGACGGGCCGCGCCTGCAGGACCTGCTCGACCCGGAAGCCGCGTTCGAGCCGGTCGTCCACTCCGGCTTCGAGTTCTGGGTTCCGGACGCGGAGAACGCCACGCCCGAGGTCTCCGCTTCCCTGGAGCGTGCGAACGAGGCGGCGATCCCGACCACTCTGCTCTCCGGCGTGGACGCTGCGTACTGGTGCGAGACCCCTGAGAAGAACCACCTGCGCTGGGTCATGCCCCACCCCGAGGAGCAGCTCCTCGACGCGCTCGCCCGGCTGCACGCCGCCGGCACCTCCTCGCTCGGCGAGGGGACGCGGCTGGTCGGTTCGTTCCGCGCGCACGGACTGATGGTCCCGGTCTGGGATCTGCCGAGCGGGATGGGGGCCGAGGAGTGCGAGAAGCCCGCGGCCGAGCTCGCGGAGCGCCTGACGCAGGCGCTCGCCTCGGACGCCCCGCTCACCGCGGACGAGCGGCGGGCCCGCGGCGGGCTCACCAACCGCCAGGTGACGTTGAGCTGACCGTGACGGCGTGACAACAGCGACGGGCCGAGCGGTGACTCACGTCACAACTCGCTGTACCCGCAAGTAAATAGCTGTCCGAATAAGCGAGATCGAATTTGCGAACGGCAGATCTCTTGTTACCGTTCTGGAAGCCCGGTCGCTGGTGCATCCCCCGTCGCCAGCGACCGGGCATTCTCATGCCCGGACACGGAGCGACGCGCGGGGCCGGGCACAGCGGCTGCGGATCCGGCGTCAACCCGCCGCGGAAGGCGCCGGATTGGATCCGGACCTCAGCAGCAGCGGAGCCTCCTCGGGCCCCCCGCCACCCGCGTACTCGGCCACCGCCACGTACTCCTCGGGACCTCCGTACGGCGAGCGGTGGGGCGTCTCGCAGACGCCCGGCTCATCCTGTGACTCCACAGCGCAGTGCGTTTCGACGGTCCGGCCGCCGGGTCCCATCAGCGTGAGTACGGACCGGAATTCGTCACCCGTCGTATTGCGGTAGTAGCTGCGCGCCCATGTGGCACGCCCGTCGGTCATGACGCAGGTCTGCGCCTCGACACCCTCGGGAGAGGTCAGCTCGGGGCCGCACCGGGCGACGATCCGCAGCGCGGTACCGGCCGATCCGGTGTAGGCGGAGCCGCCCTCTCCGCCGGGTCCGCCGACTTTCCCGCGCCCGCCCGGCGGGTCGGTATCGGACAGAAGACCGGGCCTGGAACTCCCCTGCGAAGATCTCTTTGAGGCCTCCCCCGAAGACCTCTTCGAAGGCTCCTTCGAACCAGTTCCGGAAGTCCCGTCAGAAAGCCCGCCATGGCTGGACTTTGCATCGGCAGACTTTGCATTACGCAGCACGTGATCGGGGCCGCCCCCGGGTTCCGCAGAAGACGCGAGCGGAAGCACGACGGCGGACACCACCACACCCGCCATAACGATCACGCGGAGATTCATGGTGGCCCCGCCTGTCGGCTGCGCAGGAATTCCTGACGGTGCGCTGAAGATATCGACGAAAATACGGGCGTTGGGGTGGAGCGCACCCATTTACCGCAGAACTCGGCCGGCTCGCACCCGAACGAGTGAGCCGAGCAGCCCGTACGCCTGCCCGCGAGCCCCGCCCGTCTCCACCCGCACTGACCGGTCCCTCAGTACGCGAGCCGGCTGCCTCCGTCGGGAGCGCTGTTACTCGCTTCGACCAATGCGTCCAGGACCGCCTCCACGCCCGGCAGCCACGGCGTCACAGGGCCGGGCAGTGGAGCCCGTTCCCAGCGGACCTGCCCCGTACCCACCTCGGACGGGGGAAGGACGAGATAGCCCCCCTCACCGTGGAAACGCAGCGAACTGGGCACCCAGTCCTTGGCGTGCAACAGCTCGCCGAGCTGTTCGAGGGTGTAGGGAGCGACCAGCAGCGACCACCGCGTCGGTGTCGCCACCACCGGACCGAGCCGCATCCCCATGCGGTCGAGCTCGGTCAGCGCCCGGGCGCCGGCCACGGCGGGCAGGCTGAGCGCGCACGGGGCGCGGCCGCCGGTGGCCAGCATGATGGGCGCGGTCGGCCGATTGGTCCACCACCAACGCACCATGCGCTCGTCGATGGTCGCCGCGAGGAGACCGGGATCGAAGGGGTGTGCGCCGGGTACGGCGCACTCGGGATCTGGGCAGGCGCAGCCACGGCCGCGGTCACCGCGACCACCGGCTGCGCTCAGTCCCACTCCGGGAAGCACGGGCCACTGCCATGCGGTGGCGCAGGTCAGGGCCGCGTCGAGCTGGGCGGGCCGTGCCTTGCGCCGGAGCCGGAGCCTGCGTCGCCTTCCGAGGATCTCGCGCATGAGCGCTCGTTCCTTTCCGTTGAACGCCGAGGGCCACATCACAACACGCGTGCGTCACACCACGTGTGTATTACTTCACCGTGCGTACAAGCTCTCTAAGTTTGCGGTACGGGTAACCCGTCGGTACCGAGCGTGAGCCGAGTCGAGCTGAGCCGGTCCAGCCAAAAACATGGCGAGGGGCAGCGCGCATCGCGCCTGCCGTTCCATGGTGCACAACCCCGCCACTCGGGGGTGGGGCGCGGCCGTCACATGTGAGGACGTCCGGGCCCGCTGCCAGGTTCCGGGGCGATCAGAACTGCCCCTGCGTTCCTCACCGATTACGTACCCAGCATGCCCGGAATGACGCTCCTCCGGGACTTCACCCCGAGGGAACCCCGTGTCGAGCCAGACCCAGTCGACAGCAAATAGCGTCCATAGGGTGCATTTTTTGGTCAACTTAGTAGTCACACTGACACCACGAATCCCGCAGGGACAATGCTGGACATCGGCTTACTTGTGCGTGTACATGTGGATGCACTGATAGCGGCGCAGAATGACATGGGGGTTTGCGATGCTATTCGACGAAACGCACTGGTCGGAAAGCCGGTTGCCATGAGCGCCCCTCACCTGCCGAAAGTGGCTGGAATCGATCCCACAGTTCCTGTTTCAGCGCACACTGCCGGGCCTTTGGGCGGTGTGCCTGCCGCGCCAGGAGCCTTCCTCCAGGACCGTCTGGCGGGCTGGGTCTCCGACCTCACCACGCTGCACGAGCTCACCGAGCGGCTGGCCGGAACCAGCACCCTCGACGACGCACTGCACGAGCTGCTCGGTGCCGGCGCGGCCCTGGTCGGTGCCCGCCGCGGGCTGATCGTCTTCGAACCCTCCGACCGTCGCGGCCCGGTCTCCACCATCGGTCTCGGACTCGCCCACGCCGATCTCGGCCACATCGAGACCGTGCCGCGCAGCGCAACCTCGTACGGCCGGATCCTGGACGGCCTCCCGGGCGCCGAAGGACCCCAGACGAGCCCCGATCTGCTCGGCGACACAGGCCTGGACCCCCGCCACCGCGAAGTCGCCGCCCGGCTCGGATACGCCGCCAGCTACGCCCTGCCCCTGACCACCGCCGCGACCGGCCGGCTCGGCGCGGCCGTCTGGCTCTACGACGAGCCCGCCGAACCTCTGGAACGCCAGCGCCACCTCGTCGGCCTCTACGCCGGTTACGCGAGCGAGCATCTGGCCCGGCTGCTGGAGCTGGATCGGGCCAGGACCGAGGTCGCCGCCCTCACCCAGGAGCTGCGGCCCGGCCGGCTGCCCCGGGTCCCCGGCGTACAGCTGGCCGCCCGCCATCGCGCCGCACCGCGCGGCGGCGGTGACTGGTACGACGCGCTGGCGCTGCCGGAGGGTGCGCTCGGTCTCGCCGTCGGCTCGGTGGGCGGTTCCGGGCCGAGCGCGCTGGCTGCCATGGGACGGCTGCGGGCCGGTCTGCGGGCGTACGCGGTGATGGAGGGTGAGGATCCGGTTGCCGTCCTCTCCGATCTGGAGCTGCTGCTACGGCTGACCGAACCCGCACGGTCCGCTACCGCGCTCTTCGCCTACTGCGAGCCCGCCGCACGCAAGATCGTGCTGGCCGGTGCCGGACACACCCCACCACTGGTGATCAGCGACCGGCGCACGGAGTTCGTCGAGACAACCCTGTCCGCGCCGCTGGGCATGCTCGCCTGCTGGGAGGCGCCGAGCGTGGAGTTCGCTCCGGCACCCGGCGAGACCGTGCTGCTCTACACCGACGGGCTGCTGCGCCGCACCGGTGACTCGATGGACCGGGCGTTCGCGCGGCTCCACTCGGCGGCCGCGAGCGTACCGAAGGCGCTGCGCCGTGACGCCGGATCGGTGGCCGACCATGTGCTGCGGACCGTCCTGCCGAACGGGCTCGATCAGGTCGACAGCACCGAGGATGTCGTCATTCTGGCCGCGCGCTTCGACTGAGCCGCGTCATCGGCCGAGCTCTGTGATGCGACCGAGCGCTGTCATGCGGCCGGTCTCCGTGATCGGTCTCCGTCATCGGTCTTTTTGATCAGTCTCCGCAGCACGTCTCGGTAAGAGGTCTTCCGGCCCTGGGCCCCCTTCCGTACGCCCGTACGATGGACGGGGTCCAGTGTCGTATCAAGGAGAGACAAGTCGTGTCTGAGGAGCTCACCCCGGAAACCCCGGAGACCGAAGAGGCAGAAACGGTCAAGCAGCGGAAGAACGGCCTGTACCCGGGCGTCTCCGATGAGCTCGCCGCCAATATGAAGTCGGGCTGGGCCGACACCGAGCTGCATGGCCTCGAGCCGATCGCCCAGGCCGAGCACACTGCGGCCCGCCGCGCCGCGCTGTCCGCGCGCTTCCCCGGCGAGCGTCTGGTCATTCCCGCGGGCAAGCTGAAGACCCGCTCCAATGACACCGAGTACGCCTTCCGCGCCTCCACCGAGTACGCGTACCTCACCGGCGACCAGACCCAGGACGGCGTGCTCGTCCTGGAGCCGAAGGACGACGGGCACGAGGCGACCATCTACCTGCTGCCGCGCTCCAACCGCGAGAACGGCGAGTTCTGGCTCGACGGCCAGGGCGAGCTGTGGGTCGGCCGCCGCCACTCCCTGACCGAGGCCGAGCAGCTGCTGGGCATCCCGGCGAAGGACGTACGTCGGCTTCCGGCCGCACTGACCGAGGCCACCGGCCCGGTCCGTAACGTCCGCGGCCACGACGCGGGCTTCGAGTCCGCACTGACCGACAAGGTCACCGCGGAGCGCGACGAGGAGCTGCGGGTCTTCCTCTCCGAGGCGCGTCTGGTCAAGGACGCCTTCGAGATCGCCGAGCTGGAGAAGGCCTGCGACGCAACGGCGCGTGGCTTCGAGGACGTCGTGAAGGTCCTCGACAAGGCCGAGGCGACGAGCGAGCGCTACATCGAGGGCACGTTCTTCCTGCGCGCCCGCATCGAGGGCAACGACATCGGCTACGGCTCGATCTGCGCGGCGGGCCCGCACGCCACCACCCTGCACTGGGTGCGCAACGACGGCCCTGTGCGCTCCGGCGAACTGCTGCTGCTCGACGCCGGTGTGGAGACCAATGACCTCTACACCGCCGATGTGACGCGGACCCTTCCCATCAACGGCACGTTCACGCCGCTGCAGCGGAAGATCTACGACGCGGTGTACGAGGCCCAGGAGGCGGGCATCGCGGCAGTCAAGCCCGGTGCGGACTACCGCGACTTCCACGACGCCGCGCAGCGCGTGCTCACCGAGAAGCTCGTCGAGTGGGGACTGCTGGGCGACCTGTCCGTGGACAAGGTCCTGGAGCTGGGCCTGCAGCGCCGCTGGACCCTGCACGGCACCGGTCACATGCTCGGCATGGACGTCCACGACTGCGCCGCCGCACGTACGGAGACGTACGTCAACGGGACTCTGGAGCCCGGCGTCTGCCTCACCGTCGAGCCCGGTCTGTATTTCCAGGCCGATGACCTGACCGTGCCGGAGGAGTACCGCGGCATCGGCGTCCGGATCGAGGACGACATCCTCGTCACCGAGGACGGCAACCGGAACCTCTCCGACAAGCTGCCGCGCCAGGCCGACGAGGTCGAGGCCTGGATGGCTCAGCTCAAGGGCTGATTCAAAGGCTGATCAAGCGCTGATCATCGACGGTCAGGACCGTGCGTCGGAGGGCGCCCCGCTCAGGACACCATGAGCAGGGCGCCCTCCCGCCATTTCAGGACCTTGTCGAAGCTCACCACCGCACCACGGCCCGGGCGGTTGGCGAAGTGGACGTGGTCGGCGAGCTGCTCGATGAGGCAGAGTCCTCGGCCGTCCTCGGCGCTGAGCGGCGGAAGCTGCTGCGGTTGGTGCGAGGGCGACGGATGGGACTGCTCTTGGTGCGAGGGCGATTGATGCGCCTGCGGCTGTTCGGCAGTGCGAAGCACGCGCCGGGCGGGAAAACCGGGCCCCGAGTCGGCGACTTCGATACGGCATTTCTCGCCGTCCAGATATGCGGTGACCCAGTACTGCCCGGAGGTCGTACCCGACTGCTCGCTCCAGGAGTCCCACGCATCCCATGGGTCGCAGTCCCCGGGGGCGACGAGGTCGTCTGCGCCTCTCCGCTCCCCGCCGTGCTCGACGGCGTTCGCACAGGCTTCGCTGAGCGCGAGCGACAGGTCGAAGGAGATGTCGGGATCCACGCCCGCGGACTCCATGGTGCCGAGCAGGAAGCGACGGGCAAGCGGAACGCTCGCAGCTTCGCGCCGCAAATGGAGTGACCACCAGATGCTCATGCTCCAGCCTCCTGGCTGCGGCTCGACATACCGATACGTATTGCCGCAGAGGGCGGTTCGTAAGCACAGTTCCGATGTGAGACCGCTCATTCGGCGGATACCAGCACTCCGTACACCCGTGTATGCCGGACCCGTCCAGCTCACGCGCCTCGTGTCCAACCAGGCGGAAGGCGACCTTCCGGACCTGCCGTACGGAAACCGGGGCCGCAGTGCGATGATGACCCGGCCATGTCTACGCCTGTCGCACGCGTCGGAGCCGGTCTGCGGCTGCTGAGGGCCGCGGTGTTCACCGCGGTCTGTGTTGCGCTGTCCGCGGCAGGGCACACACTGGCCTCCTGCGCGACCGTCCCTTGGTGGACGCTGCTCGCAGGCTTCCTCGGGGTATTCGCGGTGGTGGCGCCGCTCGCCGGACGCGAGCGTTCCATGCCGTCCATCGCCGCCGCCCTGGCCGGCGGGCAGATCGCCCTGCATACCCTCTTCGGCCTGGCCTCGCACGGCGACCCCGGCACATCGACGGGCGGCGCGGCGGGCGACGGCTCACTGATCCGGTTCGCCGCAAGCCTCGTGTGCGGTGCAGGACCGGCGCAGCTGAACGCCGCGGACGCCCACCGCATCGTCACCGACGCGGGCATCGATCCGGCAACGGTGACGGCGATGGACCAGGGCCATCAGCACATGGCCACAGCGACCGGGGCGGCGGTCACCGCCGTGACCGACCCGGCCGCGCTCGCAGGTCTGCTGCCCAGCCTGCCCATGCTGCTCGGCCACCTGCTGGCCGCGCTGGCCACCGGCTGGCTGCTGCGGCGCGGCGAAATCGCCCTGTTCCGGCTGGTCCGGCTGTCGGCGCACGGTGCCAAGCAGCTTGTGGCCGGGGCCCGGTTGCGTGCGCTGCGGGCCGCGCTCGCTCTCGTACGGGCACTGCGCGCCGGCTTCCCGGGCGAACCGGCGACCGGGCCGCTCACCACCCGTACCGCGGTCGACGCCCCGGCACCCGACACCGGCGATCCACTGCAGCACCTGGTGATCAGGCGCGGACCTCCGCCCGTATTCACCCTCGCAGCCTGACGCGACACCCTCCGCTCGTTGCACGCACGACTCGACCGCAGTCACCGCTCGGCGCCCGCCATGCGGTGGCCGCCCGGCTCGGTGCACGCACGCCGCACGTAAGGAAGAGGTGTCGCGATACCGTCGCGCATCCCGCGCGTCGGATCACCTTTCCTTCGTGCTTCAGTGGAGTGATTCCTGTCATGAACGTCTCCCGTATCGCCCTCGTCGGCGGCGTCGCCGCGTCCACCGTGCTGATCCTTGCCGGTACGGCCTCCGCACACGTCAGCGTGCAGCCGCAGGGCGAGGCCGCCAAGGGCGGCTACGCCACGATCAACTTCAAGGTCCCCAACGAGCGCGACAACGCCTCGACGACCAAGCTCGAGGTCAACTTCCCGACCGACCACCCGCTCGCTTCCGTGATGCCGCAGCCGGTGCCCGGATGGAAGATCGTCGTCACCAAGAGCAAGCTCGCCAAGCCGCTCGAGGTCCACGGCAACAAGATCAACGAGGCGGTTTCCAAGGTCACCTGGACCGCCGAGGGCAGCAAGAGCGACCTCGGCATCGGACCGGGCGAGTTCCAGCAGTTCCCGCTCTCCGTCGGCCAGCTCCCCGAGGACGCCGACCAGCTGGTGTTCAAGGCCATCCAGACGTACGACAACAAGGAAGTCGTCCGCTGGATCGAAGAGCAGAAGGACGGCGCGGAGGAGCCCGAGAGCCCGGCTCCGGTCCTCAAGCTGACCGCCGCGACCACCGACGAGCACGGCGCCGCCGGTGCCGAGAAGAGCGATGCGGCCGGCGCCGACCAAGCGAAGGACGAGCACACGGAGGCGTCGTCCGCGCCGTCCTCCTCCAGCGACACCACGGCCCGGGTCCTCGGCATCGTCGGCATCCTCATCGGCGCCGCCGGGGTGGCCTTCGGCGTCCTGGCCGGCCGCCGGCGCACCGCCTGACCCTCCGGCACCACCGAATCACCGACCCACCAGGAATCAGCAATCCATGCGTAAGAAGACTGTGCTGGCCGCGGCGTTCGTCGCCGCGGCCGCACTCACCCTGTCGGCCTGCGACAGCAGCGACGACGCCAACAAGCCCCTCGCGGACGTCTCCGCCCAGGCGAAGACCAAGGCCGCGACGGTGTTCGACCAGCCGTTCACCAAGCCCGACCTCGTCCTGACCGACACCCACGGCAAGAAGTACGACCTGCGCGAGCGGACCAAGGGCAAGCCGACGCTCATCTACTTCGGCTACACCAACTGCCCCGACGTCTGCCCGCTCATCATGAGCAACATCGCCATCGCCAAGAAGTCCCTGCCCAAGGCCGACCAGGACAGGCTCCAGGTCGTCTTCGTCACCACCGACCCCGAGCGCGACACCCCGTCCTCGCTGGGCAGCTGGCTCAAGGCCCAGGACGCCTCCTTCATCGGTCTCACCGGCGACTTCCCGACCATCCAGGCGGGCGCACGCCAGATCGGCATCGGCATCGACCCGCCGAAGAAGGAGAAGGACGGCACGGTCGTCTCGATGCACGGGTCGCAGGTCATCGCGTTCTCCCCGAAGACCGACAAGGGGTACGTGCTGTACAGCGAGGACACCACGCCCGACGACTACACCAAGGACCTCCCCAAGATCATTAATGGGGAGAACCCGTGAACCGCCGCACCGTCCTCGCCGGCGTCGTCGCCCTCACCACCGGGCTGACGCTGGCGGGGTGCTCGTCCTCGGGCGGCAAGCCCGAGCTGAAGGTGACCGGTGCGTTCATGCCGCAGCCCGTCAACGACATGGCAGCCGGCTTCCTCGTCGTGCAGAACAGCGGCAACAGCTCCGACCGGCTCACCTCGGTCACCAGCCCGCTCTCCGACGACGTCACGATCCACAGGACGACGAACCAGACGATGCGCATGGTGACGTCCTTCGAAGTACCTGCGGGCGGCGAGCTGGACCTGGAGCGCGGCGGCAACCACATCATGTTCATGAAGCTGAAGCAGCAGCCCAGGCAGGGCGAGAAGGTGTCCGTCGAGCTGCACTTCGAGAAGGCCGATCCCATCAAGGTCGACCTTCCCGTGAAGGAGACCACCCACAACCCGAAGAAGCAGTGAGGTACTGACACTCCATGACAGCCACCGCCCCGCACTTCGGGCCCACCCCGTCCGTGTCCCCGATGCGCCGGCCACTCGCCGCTGCCGCACTCCTCGCCGCATTCGTCGGCATGGTGTTCGGCCTGCTGGTGGGCGGCGCGGGACCGGCGTCCGCGCATGCCGCGCTCACCGGGAGCGATCCGCAGGACGGGGCGGTGGTCGCCACCGCCCCCAAGGAGGTCACGCTCACCTTCTCCGAACAGGTCGCCATGGGCGACGGCTCCATCCGGGTCCTGGACCCCAGCGGCAAACGCGCCGACACCGGTGCGGAACCCCGGGACCTGCAGAGCGGCTCCACCGTGAAGTACGGCATCCCGCTGCACACGGGGCTGCCCGACGGTACGTACACCGTGGCCTGGCAGGCCGTCTCCGCGGACAGTCACCCGGTCTCCGGCGCCTTCACCTTCTCCATCGGTGCCCCGTCCAAGACGACCGTCGCCCTGCCGACTGACCAGGCCGGGGGCGGCCTCGCCGGCACGCTCTACGGCATCGCGCGCTACGCCGCCTACGCCGGTTTCATCCTGCTGGCCGGTGGCGCGGCCTTCGTACTGGCCTGCTGGCAGCGCGGGGCGGGCGCCCGCCCGCTGCAGCGCCTGGTCGTACGCGGCTGGATGACGCTCACCACGGCCACCCTGGCCATGCTGCTGCTGCGCAACCCGTACACCGGCTCCGGGAAGCTCGCGGACATCTTCGACCTGGACGGCCTGAAAGCCGTGCTCGACACCAAGCCGGGGGCCGCGCTCGTCTCCCGGCTGCTGCTGCTCGGCGCTGCCGCGCTCTTCATCGCCGTGCTGTTCGGGGCGTATGCGAAGCGCGAGGACGAGCGGGAGAAGAAGGACCTCACCTTCGGCCTGGCCATCGGCGGCGCGGTCATCGCCGCCGGGATCGCCGGGACATGGGCGCTTGCCGAACACGCCTCGACCGGGATCCAGCCCGGCATCGCCATGCCGGTCGACGTACTGCATCTGCTGGCCGTCGCCGCCTGGCTGGGCGGCCTCGCGGCGCTGCTGATCGCGCTGTACCGAACGCCGGACATCGAAGTCACTGCGGTACGCCGCTTCTCCCGTATCGCGTTCGGCAGTGTGCTGGTGCTCACCGCGACCGGGCTCTACCAGTCCTGGCGCCAGGTCGGATCCTGGTCCGCGCTGACCGGCACCCGGTACGGACAGCTGCTGCTGGTGAAGGTGGGGCTCGTCGCCGTCCTGGTCGGGGTCGCCTGGATCTCACGGCGCTGGACGGCTCGGCTGGCTACGGACACGACGGAGGCGGAAGGCACAGACACCGGCCCTGCTGACGCCGACACCGAAGCCGCTGTGGAGACCGAGCCGGTGACTGTGCCGCCGGATCCCGCACGGGCCACCCAACTCGCCCGGCAGAAGACCGCCGTGGCGACCGCCACGAAGAAGCGGATCCGCGACGCCGACCCCGACCGGTCCGGGCTCCGCCGCTCGGTGCTGGCGGAAGTCGGGGTCGCGGTGGCGCTGTTGGCGGTGACGACCGTGCTGACCTCGACCGAGCCGGGACGTACCGAGGAGGAAGCGGCCCACACCTCGACGGCCGCATCCGCGCCCACGACCGCGGGCCCCCTTGCGGTGAGCCTGCCGTTCGACACCGGCGGCCGGAACGGCAAGGGGACGGTCCGGATAGACATCACCCCCGGCCGAACCGGCGCCAACGGGCTCCACATCTGGATCGACGGCCCCGACGGGCAGCCCATGGACATACCCGAGGTGAAGCTCGCCTTCACCCTCGCGTCCAAGGACCTCGGTCCACTGCCGGTCGTCCCCGACCGGCTCACCGAGGGGCACTGGACAGCAAGCGGCGTCCAGATCCCGATGCCGGGCAACTGGAAGATCGCGGTGACCGTGCGTACGTCGGACATCGATCAGACCACCATCGACAAGAACGTGAAGATCGGCTGAGCGGGATCGTGAGCGGAACCAGCATGAGCAGCGCCAACAGCAAGCGCGGCGCGAGCAGCAAGAACAGCAAGGCCGGCAAAGACGCTGGAGCCGAGGCAGCCACGGGGGACCTCTCCCGGCGGCGGCTGCTCGGCGGCGTGGGTGCGGCCGGTGCGACCGGACTGGTGCTGGGCGCGGCGGGTGGTGCGACGGGATACGC
The DNA here is from genome assembly GCF_040608395.1 of Streptomyces sp. NPDC005181. Classification (NCBI taxonomy): domain Bacteria; kingdom Bacillati; phylum Actinomycetota; class Actinomycetes; order Kitasatosporales; family Streptomycetaceae; genus Streptomyces; species Streptomyces sp. NPDC005181. Next base: position 58,934 of record NZ_JBEXID010000012.1, on the reverse strand, counting down.
CGCGACCCGCGCCGACAGGCCGACCGCGCTGACGACGATCGGCACGGCCCGGGCAATGTTTCACGGGAAACATCAACCGGGGATCACCACGCCGCTTCAGGCGCGCGGTCATCTCGTCGCGTTCGATCTGGCACCCGGCGCGGGACGGAAGGAAGCCGCCGCCCTGATGCGCCGGTGGTCCGCCGTGGCCCAGCGGCTGATGGCCGGCGAACCCACCGTCGGCGGCAGCGCGGACGGCACGACGCACGACACCGGGATCGCGCTGGACGCCGGACCGTCCTCGCTGACCGTCACCTTCGGCTTCGGGCACACCTTCTTCGAACGTACGGGCCTGGTGGCGCATCGGCCGCCGGGGCTGGACCCGCTGCCACCGTTCTCCTCCGACCGGCTCGACCCCAAACGTTCGGGCGGCGATCTCTGGGTGCAGATCGGTGCCGACGACGCGCTCGTCGCTTTCCACGCACTGCGCGCCATCCAGAAGGAGGCCGCCACGACGGCCGGGGTGCGCTGGCAGATGAACGGCTTCAACCGCACCCCCGGCGCCACGGCCAAGCCGATGACCGCCCGCAACCTGATGGGGCAGATCGACGGCACCGGTAACCCGAAGCCGTCGGAGAGCGACTTCGACCGGCGCGTCTTCGTCCCGTCGCACACGGAGGAGGGCGACGCCGCGAAATACGCCTGGCTGGCGGGTGGCTCGTACGCGGTCGTACGACGGATCAGGATGCTCCTCGACGACTGGGAGAAGCTCTCGGTGGAGCGGCAGGAGCGGGTCATAGGGCGACGCAAGGCGGACGGTGCGCCGCTGAGCGGTGGCACCGAGACCACTGAGATGGACCTCGACAAGGCGGGGCCCGACGGCAAGCTGCTGATCCCGGACAACGCCCACGCCCGGATCTCCTCCCCCGACAGGAACAGCGGCGCCGCAATGCTGCGGCGCGCCTTCTCGTACCACGACGGCATCGCGCCGGACGGCACCCCGGATGCCGGGCTGCTGTTCATCTGCTGGCAGGCGGATCCGCTGAAGGGGTTCGTGCCGGTGCAGCGCAAGCTCGACCGAGGAGACGCGCTGTCGCCGTTCATCCGGCACGAGGCGAGCGGTCTGTTCGCGGTGCCGGGCGGCGCGGCGGACGGGGAGTACGTGGGGCAGCGGCTGCTGGAACCGTGAGCCATCGCGGCGCATTAGGGTGACGGTATGTCCGCCACGCGCTACGCCTATCTCGGTCCCGAAGGCACCTTCACCGAGGTCGCCCTCCGTACGCTCCCGGAAGCCGCCACTCGTGAGCTTGTCCCGATGGTCTCCGTACCGGCGGCTCTGGACGCGGTACGGAGCGGGGCTGCCGCGGCAGCACTCGTACCGATCGAGAACTCCGTCGAGGGCGGCATCACCGCGACCCTCGACGAGCTGACGACCGGCGAACCGCTGATGATCTACCGCGAGGTGCTGCTCTCCATCACCTTTGCGCTGCTCGTGCGGCCCGGCACCAAGCTGTCCGACGTCAAGACGGTCACCGCGCACCCGGCCGCGCAGCCGCAGGTGCGCAACTGGATGGCGGCCCATCTGCCGGAGGCCTTGTGGGAGTCGGCCGCGTCCAACGCGGACGGTGCGCGGCTGGTGCAGGAGGGGCGGTACGACGCCGCCTTCGCCGGTGAGTTCGCGGCGGCGACGTACGGTCTCGAACCGCTGGTGACGGAGATCCACGACGCGGAGAACGCGCAGACGCGCTTCGTTCTGGTGGGCCGCCCGGCCCGGCCGGCGGCGCCGACCGGTGCGGACAAGACGTCCGTGGTCATCTGGCTGGGCGACGACCACCCCGGTGCGCTGCTCGAACTCCTCCAGGAGTTCATGGTGCGCGGGGTGAACCTGATGCTGATCCAGTCACGGCCGACGGGTGCGGGCATCGGGAACTACTGCTTCGCGGTGGATGCCGAGGGGCACATCGCGGACCGCAGGGTCGGCGAGGCGTTGATGGGACTGAAGCGGATCTGCCCGAAGGTGCGGTTCCTCGGTTCGTATCCGCGGGCCGGAGTGGCGCCGGAGGACGTACAACCGCTGCGTGCGGGAACCTCGGACACGGACTTCACACACGCCTCGGACTGGCTGGCCCGGAACCAGGACGGCCGGGCCTGACGCTCGGGACCAGGGGTCGCGACTGACGGTCGGGGCTGAGAGCCGGGACCGAGGGTCGGGGCCGGCCCTCGTGCCGCGGTGGCGTGCGCCCACCGCCGGTGCTATCTGCTGATTTTCATAACCCACAGAGTTATCCACAGGGCTGGTTCTCGACCTGGGGACAAGTCGACACCCCAATACGACATGGTCGACAAATCGCTCCAGTCACCCCACACTCATCCACAGAGTCGCAGGTCGGCCCGTGTCACCTCAATTCCATTGATCAACTCTTTAGGGCGAGGAATTCCCACCCGAATGAGCGTGTGAAGTGAGTTCGAACAGGGAATCAATGCGCCTTCATGTGGCTTTCGGAATGATCTCTTCCTGTGTCCACAGATCTTCCTCACAGCCTGTGGATAACTTCGGAGGATCGCCGCCCCCTGTGGACAAGCGGCCTCCAACTCCCGTCCCACGCAAGGTCGATACGTCAAGAACCGAAGCCCCTTAATACCCCATTTAGGGGAATAGGAGCTCTTTATTGACGATCAAGATCAATCCTGGTCGACGGGCATCCCCAGCATTGCCAATTCCGGCAATTCGGGCAAAGTGACACGCTCGCCAATATCGGTTCGAGCTATGGAAGCGCACACCGGTAGCCTGGAGGGGTGATTGACCTTCGCCTGCTCCGTGAGGACCCCGACCGTGTTCGCGCCTCCCAGCGCGCCCGTGGAGAGGACGTCGCGCTCGTCGACGCTCTTCTCTCCGCCGACGAGCGGCGCAGGTCGTCCGGTGTCCGCTTCGACGAACTCCGCTCCGAGCAGAAATCGCTCGGCAAGCTCATTCCCAAGGCTTCGCCCGAGGAGCGCACCGAGCTCCTCAAGAAGGCCGAGCAGCTGAAGGTCGACGTCAAGGCGGCCGACTCGGAACAGGACGAGGCGGACGCAGAGGCCAAGAGCCTGCTGCTGCAGCTCGGCAACATCGTCCACGAGGACGTGCCGGTCGGCGGCGAGGAGGACTTCGTCGTTCTCGAAACGCACGGCACCATCCGCGACTTCGGTGCCGAGGGCTTCGAGCCCAAGGACCACCTGGAGCTCGGCGAGGCGCTCGGCGCCATCGATGTGGAGCGCGGCGCCAAGGTCTCCGGCTCGCGTTTCTACTACCTGACGGGTGTCGGCGCGCTGCTGGAGCTCGCCCTCGTCAACGCGGCGATCGCGCAGGCCACCGAGGCCGGATTCATCCCGATGCTGACGCCGGCGCTGGTCCGCCCGCGTGCTATGGAGGGCACCGGCTTCCTCGGCCAGGCCGCGGAGAACGTGTACCACCTGGAGAAGGACGACTACTACCTGGTCGGCACCTCCGAGGTCCCGCTCGCCGCGTACCACATGGACGAAATCATCGACGCGGACAAGCTGCCGCTGCGGTACGCCGGCTTTTCGCCGTGCTTCCGCCGCGAGGCCGGTACGTACGGCAAGGACACCCGAGGCATCTTCCGGGTCCACCAGTTCGACAAGGTCGAGATGTTCTCGTACGTCCACCCGACGGACGCCGAGGCCGAGCACCGGCGTCTCCTCGGCTGGGAGAAGCAGTGGCTCACCGGTCTTGAGCTGCCGTTCCAGGTGATCGATGTGGCCACCGGCGACCTGGGGTCCTCGGCCTCCCGGAAATTCGACTGCGAGGCGTGGATCCCGACCCAGGGCAAGTACCGCGAGCTGACGTCCGCGTCGAACTGCGACGGTTTCCAGGCACGTCGCCTCTCCGTCCGGATGCGCGACGGCAAGAAGGTTCAGCCGCTCGCCACACTGAACGGCACGCTCTGCGCCGTACCGCGCACCATCGTGGCGATCCTGGAGAACCACCAGCTGGCCGACGGTTCGGTACGGGTGCCCGAGGTGCTCCGTCCGTACCTGGGCGGACGTGAGGTTCTGGAGCCGGTCGCCAAGTGACCTTCCCCTACAAGCTCATCGCGACCGACCTCGACGGGACGCTGCTGCGTAACGACGACACGGTCTCCGAGCGCACCCGCGCGGCACTGGCCGCCGCGACGGCAGCCGGTGCCGCGCACATCATCGTCACCGGTCGGGCCGTCCCGTGGACCCGGCACATCCTGGACGACCTGGGCTACGACGGCATCGCGGTCTGCGGTCAGGGCGCACAGGTCTACCACGCGGGCGAGCACAAGCTGCTGACCTCGCTGACGCTGGACCGGCAGCTCGCCGCTCTCGCGCTGTCCAAGATCGAGGCGGAGGTCGGCCCGCTGGCGCTGGCCGCGAGCCGCGACGGACTCGACGGTGAGGTGCTGGTCAGCCCCGGCTACCGGGTACAGGAAGGGCCGCTTCCGGCCGTCTTCGTGGAGGACGCGACCGAGATGTGGTCCGCGCCGCTGAACAAGGTCTACATCCAGCATCCGGCACTCGACGACGACGCTCTGGCGAAGGCCGCGCGCGGAGCCGTCGGCAGTCTGGTGGACGTGGTCATGGCGGGACCCGGTGTGGTGGAGATCCTGCCGCTGGGGCTGAGCAAGGCGACCGGGCTCTCGCTGGCCGCACGCCGGCTGGGCGTGAAGGCGGCGGACACGCTCGCCTTCGGTGACATGCCGAACGACATCCCGATGTTCGCCTGGGCGCAGCACAGTGTGGCGATGGCCAACGCGCACGACGACCTGAAGGCCGTGGCACACGAGATCACCGCGTCGAACGAGGACGACGGCATCGCAGTAGTGCTGGAACGGCTGCTCTAGGCATTGCGCCGGCCGCACAGGTGCACCGATGCGCAAATACGCAGACGAGTTCGCTGTGCCGACTGTGCTGACGTAACTGTGCGGAGGATGCGCGGATCGAACGCGCGCGGGGTCCAGGCCCCGACGACGGCTTAGCAAGCCGCTGCCTTACCACTCGGCCAATCCTCCGGGAGGGCGGCCGCGCGATGCGCGCAGAAGGGCCGCCCCGGGCTTCCCGCTGCGAGCGGCTCGGCGGAGTGAGGTGATGGTTACTCCGGCGCCTGCTCCGGGCTGCCCTGCTGGGAACTCGACGGACTCGGACTCTCGGTCATCGTCGCGCTCCTCTCCCGGTCCTGTGGCGTGCACGTCCTCAACCACTGTGCCCGGGGCGGACCTTGTCCGCCACCTAATATTCGAGCGCCGGCCACGGCCCCGGCCGGGGTGGCTCGCGGCCCGCGACCGGCCGGTACGGGTTCCGGCCGGGGCGGACCGCGAGCGTCGGTCAGGGATCAGCGGCGCTTACGACGGCGTCGCAGATCCTTGAGCTGAAGGACGAAGTCGTCCATCCGGGCATCGATACGGACGATGTCCTCGGACATGTCTCCGAGCCGGACGCTCATGGCCCCGACGACCCGGTTCGTGGCCTCGAGCCTCCGGTCGAGGCTGTCGAGCCGGTGCGACATCCGGTTGAGGACCGGCCCGAGTTCGTGGAGAGCGCTGCCGACTCCGGCGAGGCAACTCTCGACCCGGGTGACGCGCCGATCGAGCGAGGCGTATCCCGCACGCAGGGCCTGCCAGGCGTCGAGCAGGTAGGTACGGACGCATCGGGCGATGTCGCTGTCGCGAAGAAGCATCGCGACATTGAGCACGGTCTGCGGGAGTAGAGGGTGAGTTGAGTGGCCGCCTGTGGATAACTCTCAACCTCCCCACCTTCCCATAGGGACATCATGTCCCTATGGAAATTCCGCAGCTCAGCGCCTCGCAACAGCGTGAGGCCGCTCTCCTCCATCTCACCTCGATGGCGCTGGGTCACCTTTTTGATGACCTCTGTGGATACTTCGAAGTAGAGAGCCACGTCCTCTGTGCGGACGTGAATTCCGTCTGGGAGCATGACAAGGCTCTTCACCTTGTCGAGGACGTCGACGCGCCCCATCTGCTCGACGCGCAGCGCGCGAGATTCGAGCAGAGCGACTTCCGTGGGCATGGACATGCCTTCCGATGGTGAAACCGACGATGGACAGCCCTGTCCCCGGGCTTCAGAGGCGGAGGACGCTCACGGTTGCCACTCACCCAATGACCGACCCGGCGGGTGTTCCCTCACCGGCATCGGCAATCCTTGATTTCACGAAAGCCACGACGCCACAGATTCCAGTTGCCTCCACGCCCCCTGCCCAACGAACCGATAACCGTACAGTCACGCGTGCGACTGTCCGACATGCGGCAACCCCCGCCCACCGGACGAGGGTTGCCGCATATGACGCGCGAAGAGATTCCGAGGGGCTCCCGCTCACTCCTCGCCGGCGAGCTTCAGCGTGCGCAGCTTCTGGCCCGCGTACCAGGTGGCGAGCACCGTGACTGTCGCCAGCAGAACCGTCGCGAGCGGCAGTCCGACATCGGAGGTGATCGCGCCTTCCCCGCCGACCTTCTCGGCGAGCGCGAGCGACCACTGCTGAACGCTGAGCGTGCGCGCCCCCGGCACCAGGCTGCCGAAGAGGGCCTCCCACACCAGGGCGTAGACCAGGCCGAGGACCACCGCGTGCCTGCTGACCGTGCCGAGCAGCAGGAACAGCGCGCTGTACGCGATCGAGGCGACGAGCGCCGCGATCGTGTACGCCACCGCGATCTGCTGGCCGTTGCCATTGAGGATCATGCCCGCGACGAATGTCGGCAGGGCGGAGAAGGCCATGGTCACGGCGATCGCCACGATCAGCTTGGTGAAGATGATCGTCGGCCGTGTCACCGGCTTGGCCAGCAGATAGACGATCGATCCGTCGTCGATCTCCGGGCCGATGGCCCCCGTACCGGCGATCACACCGATCAGCGGCACCATCGTGGCTAGGGCGAAACCGCCCAGTACATCGGCGGCGACCTGGTCATCGGCCCCGGCGAACATCCGTACCGCCACGGCGATGACGATCAGCAGCGCGGGCAGGACAAAGAGGATCGCGGCCCGGCGCCGGCCGAGCAGGGCCCGGTAGGTGAGCCGGGCGACTGTGGGGTTGTACATGACGCTTCACAGCTCCTTTCAGGCCGCTACTCAGGCCGCTACGAGATAGGAAAAGACCGATTCGAGGGACTCGTCGGACGGCGAGACGGTCAGCAGACGGATGCCGTGTTCACGCGCGACCTTCGGCAGCAGCGCGGTGAATCGTCCGAAGTCGACCGCCTGGATCCGCAGGGCCTGCTCGCCCAGGTCGACTTCGATCCCGGCCGTCGACGGGTCGGCGATGAGCGCGGCAGCGAGTGCCCGGTCGTCGCTGGACCGCACGAGATAGCGGTGCGGGCGGTCCGTCATCAGCCGGCGGATCTTCCGGAAGTCACCGGACGCGGCATGCCGTCCAGCCACGATCACTTCGATGTGCGAGGCGAGTTGCTCGACCTCTTCGAGAATGTGGGAGGAGAACAGGACGGTACGGCCCTCAGCGCCCATCCGCCGCAGAAGCTCCATCAGCTGCATCCGCTGGCGCGGGTCCATCCCGTTGAACGGCTCGTCGAGGAGCAGCACCGACGGCTCGTGAACCAGCGCGGACGCCATCTTCACGCGCTGGCGCATGCCCTTGCTGTACGTGGAGATCTTGCGGTCCTGTGCGCACTCCATCTCGACCGTGGCCAGCGCCTTGCGCGCCGCTGCATCGCCGAGTCCGTGCAGTTCCGCATTGGCGACGACGAATTCGCGGCCGGTGAGGAAGTCGTACATCCCCTCCCGCTCCGGCACGATGCCGATCTGCCGGTACACCGCCTCGTTGCGCCAGATCAGTGCGCCGTCCAACGTGACCTTGCCCGTCGACGGCGCGAGAAACCCGGCCATCATGTTGATCAGTGTGGACTTCCCCGCGCCGTTGGGGCCGAGCAGCCCGGTCACGCCGGGGCCCACGGTCATGCTGACGTCGTTGACGGCGACCACATTGCCGAACCAGCGCGAGGTGTGGTCGATCTCGATGGTGGTCACAGCCCGACCCTCCGGTAGCGGCGCATCAGTACGGCGTACGAGCCGGCGACGAGCGCGAGAACAACGATCAGATACACCACACCTGTCCCGGCGCCCGGCCCTCCCCCTCCGGGGAAGTGGGAAGTGGCACCGAGGAATGCGGTCTGAACGCCGCCGATCAGCGTGATGGGCGAGAAGAGTCCCAGCCACTGTGCGGCGCCCGCCGAGCCCGTCTCCCAGGCGATGGCCTGGACCGTGGAGACCGCTCCGTACGAGATGGTCAGGACGGCGATCACCGCCGCCACACCGAAACCGCGACGTGGTGTCAGCGCGGCGACGACCAGGCCGAGCCCGGCGAAGAGCACGGAGAGCAGCGCCACCGACGCCACCCCCTGTCCGAACCACTTGGTCTGGTCGGCGAAGTCGAACTTCGCCAGCAGGGCGCCCACGTACATCACCAGCAGCGGTGTCACCGTGAGGATGAACAGGGCGGATGCCATGGCTGCGTACTTGGCGACGACATAGTCGACCCGTTCGATGGGGCGCGAGAAGTACAGGGGGACACTCTTGAAGCGGAGGTCCCGGGAGACGGACTGCGGTGCCTGCGAAGCGATGAAGAGGCCGATGACGGCCTGCAGATAGATCGCAAAGTCCGTGTACTTCATCATGAGCTTCGTCGCGTCGGGCGCGACCATCGCGACGGCCACGGTGATCAGCGCGACCATGCACATCACACCGAAGAGCAGCATCGGCAGCACCTTGGACTTGGCGGAGCGGCCCAGTCCGAAGGAGCCCCGCAGGGACTGCGAGTAGAGCGAGCGGCGGGCATAGCCGCGGCCCAGGCGCGGGCCGTCGTAGGCGCGGTACCCGATGTTGTGGATCCGGGTGTTGTCGCTCCCGGTCACGGCCCCGGTCTCAGTGCTCATCGCGACCGCTTCCCTTCTGCTGTGCGGCGCCGGCCAGGGCTGTCTCCGCGGCCTGGGCGGTGCCTTCGGTACGGAAGACCTCGGCGATGTGGTGGCGTCGCTGTTCCATCCGTACGAGTCCGAGCCCGAGCCCGGCGACGCTGTCGCGGACGACGTCGTACGTCTCCTCGCCCGTGGCCTCGATCAGCAGGATGTGACCGGCGCCGGGCAGGCCGTCCCCCTCGATTCCGTCGAGGCCCACGAGCTTCACGCCGGCTGCCGTCAGCGTCCGGCGCAGCGCGTCCGTGCCGTCCGGGTGGGCGTCGCTGTCGGTGACCTCAACCGCGAGGGTCGTGGTGATCTGGGTGAAATCACTGGTGGAGCTGGAGCGCAGCAACGCGCCGCCGTCGATGACGACGACATGGTCGCAGGTGCGCTCCAGCTCGCCCAGGAGGTGCGAGGTCACCAGGACCGAGATACCGAAGTCGGTGTGGACACGACGGATCAGGCCGAGCATCTCGTCCCGCCCGACCGGGTCCAGCCCGTTGGTCGGCTCGTCCAGGAGGACCAGCTGCGGGTCGTGGACCAGCGCCTGAGCCAGCTTCACCCGCTGCTTCATGCCGGTCGAGTAGCCACCGATGGGGCGGTAGCGCTCCTCGTACAGCCCCACGTGGCGCAGGGTGTCGGCGGTGCGCTCGCGCGCCGCCGCCGGCGGCAGTCCGGACATCCGCGCCATGTGGACGACGAACTCGGTGGCCGAGACGTCCGGCGGCAGGCAGTCGTGCTCGGGCATGTAGCCGACCCGTTCCCGGATGGCGGCGCCACTGGTGGCGACGTCCAGCCCGAGCACGGCGGCCCGGCCTTCGGTGGCGGGGGACAGACCCAGCAGGATCTTGATCAGTGTGGACTTGCCGGCTCCATTGGCACCCACCAGGCCGGTTACACCGGGCCCGATGTCCAGGGAGAGCCGGTCAAGAGCGGTCACCCGGGGGAACCGCTTGCTCAAGCTTTCGGTCGCGATCACAGTCACGTATTCGAAGGTAGTGGCGCGGGCCACACCAGTCGTCAGACCAGGCGGTTGGATCCGCGTCAGACTCCAGTCGTACGGACCCGTAGGGGAGCCCCACGAAGGAGGACAGCAGAGCGCGACGAAAGTAAGGGACGGAGCCGGGGACGGACCGGTTCAGGACGTGCTCGTGGAGTTGTCCACAGGTCTGCGCACACCCCTTGACGTAGCCGCCGGTCATTGTCACATTCATCAGTGTCACGTTACGAGCACGTACCGCACACGGCATGGGACGGACGGTGGCATGGCCTCACCGGTGAAGGACGGAACGGCCCCGGAGCTCCAGGGGTTCAGAGAGGTGCAGCGCCTCGCGTACGCATGCGCGGAGGCGGTCGCCGCCCGGCTCGAACCGGGCGTGACGGAGCGCGAGGCAGCCCGGATGCAGCGGGAGTGGCTGCGCGGGCGCGGGGTGCGGGACTGGTTCCATCTCCCGTTCGCCTGGTTCGGTGACCGCACGGCGTTCGCCGGATTCAAGGTGCCGCTGCAGTTCTTCCCGACCAACCGGAAGCTGGAGCCGGGGATGCCGTTCATTCTCGACATGGCTCCGGTACACAAGGGGTTCACGGCGGACATCGGATACTCCGGCTGTCTCGGGCTCAACCCGCTGCACGACAAGCTCCTCGCCGATCTGGAGGCCCACCGCGCGCTGATTCTGGGCGAGGTGCGCGAGCGGCGTTCGCTGCGCGAGATCTATGAGGACGTCGAGCGCCTGATGATCAGGCAGGGGTACGCCAACAGGCATCGCGCGTACCCCTTCGGAGTCATCGCTCACAAGATCGACCGGGTCGCCGAGCGCCGTTGGTCCCCGCGTGTCTTCGGGTTCGGTGCGCAGTCGCTCAAGGGGCTGGTCAGCGATGCACTGCACGGGCACCGGGACGGCTGGTCGCCGCTGTGGAGTCCGTACAGCTTCTCCGACCATCCGCCGCAGCCGGGGCTGTGGGCGGTCGAGCCCCATCTCGGATTCCGGGGCACAGGAGCCAAGTTCGAGGAGATCCTGGTCGTCACCGACTCCAAGGACCCCGAGCAGAGCGCCTTCTGGCTGGACGACGATCTGCCGCATGTGCGGCGCTGGGCCGAGGAGAGGGTGGCGGCGTGAGTCTGCAGGATCTGCCGGGGATTCGCGAACGCAGGGTGAGTACGGGCGGGATCGAGTTGTGCGTTGCCGAGCTGGGCGACGAGACGCGTCCCACGGTCGTGCTCGTGCACGGTTACCCGGACAGCAAGGAAGTCTGGACAGAGGTCGCGGCGCAGTTGGCCGAGCTGTGGCATGTCGTGCTGTACGACGTGCGCGGACACGGCCGGTCGACGGCTCCGTCGCCGCTGCGTGGCGGGTTCACGCTGGAGAAGCTGACCGACGACTTCCTGGCCGTGGCCGACGCGGTGAGCCCGGACCGGCCGGTGCATCTGGTCGGGCACGACTGGGGTTCGGTCCAGTCCTGGGAGTTCGCGACGGTCACACGCACCGAGGGCCGGATCGCATCCTTCACGTCGATGTCGGGGCCCTCCCTGGACCACTTCGGACACTGGATCAAGCAGCGGATGTCCCGGCCCACCCCGCGCCGGGTCGGCCAGCTGCTCGGCCAGGGCGCCAAGTCCTGGTATGTCTACATGCTGCACACTCCGGTGCTGCCGGAGCTGGCCTGGCGCGGTCCGCTCGGCAAGCGGTGGCCCCGGATACTGCAGCGGCTGGAGAGCGTGCCCGCCGGCGACTACCCGACGCCGTCTCTGCCGAACGACGCGGCGCACGGCGCCTGGCTCTACCGCGACAACGTCCGTGCCCGGCTGCGCAGGCCGCGCGAAGACGCATTCGCGCATGTGCCGGTCCAGCTGATCACACCGACCGGTGACATTTTCCTCTCGGAGCGGCTCTACGACCAACTGGAGCTGTGGGTACCGCACTTGGTACGCCGCTCCCTGCCGGCCAAGCACTGGGCGCCGCGCACCCGGCCGGACCAGCTGGCTTCCTGGATCAGCGAGTTCGTGGCCGGCATCGAGTCGGCCCAGGAGGGCGGGCGGCCGCTCCAGAACCCCGCACCGACCGGGGCGCACGCGGGCCGGTTCGGCGGGCAGCTGGTGCTGGTGACAGGGGCGGCCGGCGGTATCGGACGGGCCACGGCGTTCGCCTTCGCCGAGGCCGGCGCCCGAGTGGTGGCCGTGGACCGGGACGCGGAAGGGGCGGCCAGAACAGCCGAGATGGCCCGTCTGATCGGCTCCCCTGCGGCCTGGGGCGAGGCGGTCGACGTCGGCGACGAGCAGGCGATGGAGAAGCTTGCCGAGAAGGTCGCCGCCGAGTACGGCATCGTCGACGTCCTGGTGAACAACGCCGGGATCGGGCTGTCGGGCTCCTTCCTGGATACCACGAGCGAGGACTGGAAGAACGTCCTCGACGTCAATCTGTGGGGAGTCATCCACGGCTGCCGGTTCTTCGGCAAGCAGATGGCCGAGCGCGGCCAGGGCGGCCATATCGTCAACACCGCATCGGCCGCCGCGTATCAGCCGTCCCGGGCACTGTCCGCGTACAGCACCTCCAAGGCGGCCGTGCTGATGCTCAGCGAGTGCCTGCGGGCCGAACTGGCCGAGCGCTCGATCGGGGTCAGCGCAATCTGCCCCGGCATCGTGAACACCAACATCACTGCGACGACGCACTTCGCCGGGGCCGACGCCGCCGAGGAGACGCGGCTGCAGAAGCGGACCAGCCGGCTGTACGGGCTGCGCAACTACCCGCCGGAGAAGGTCGCCGACGCGATCATCGAGGCCGTGGTGCACAACCGGGCCGTGGCGCCGGTGACACCGGAGGCCCGCGCCGCCCGGTTCCTGTCCAGGTTCAGCCCCGGCGCGCTGCGTGGGATCGCCCGGCTGAAGCCGCCGCTGTGAGCGGGCAGGGACCGTCGGCGGTAACGGTCCGGTCCGCCGCCGAGTACCGGATCGAGGACCTGGCGCATGCGACCGGCGCCACGGTCCGCACGATCCGGGCCTACCAGGACCGAGGACTGCTGCCGACACCGGAGCGGCGCGGCCGGGCCAATGTGTACGGGGACACGCATCTCGCCCGGCTCCGGCAGATCTCCGACCTGCTGGACCGCGGTTACACGCTGGCCAGCATCAAGGAACTACTGGAGGCGTGGGACGCGGGCCGCGGTCTCGGCGGGGTGCTCGGGCTCGTTGCCGAGGTGCACGGGCCCTGGACGGACGAACAGGCCGACCGGATCACCCGGGACGAGCTGCACAGAAAGTTCGGCGGCGTGCAGGACGACCAGGCGGTCGCCGAGGCGGTCGAGCTCGGTGTGCTCGAACCGATCCCGGGCCGGCGCGACGAATTCCTGGTTCCGAGTCCGCAAGAGCTCTCGGTAGCGGTCGAGTTGCACGGAGCGGGCGTACCGCTGACCGCAATCTCCGGTCATCTGAGGGAACTTCGCGGCCAGGTCGAGCACATCGCCTCTCGTTTCCTTGAGTTCACCACAGAGCATGTGTTCGCCCGCTATCTCGGGCATCGTCCGCCGACGGACGCGGACGCGTCCGAGGCCGCCGAGCTCGTGCGGCGGCTCCGCCCGCTGGCCCAGCAGACGGTGGGTGCGGAACTGGCGCGCGCCATGCGGACGTTCGCCACCCGCCATCTGCAGCATCACCTCGGCGCCGACACGCCACCCGGATCGGATCCCTCTGCGGGCGATCCTCGTCCCGTACTGCTGCCGCCGGAGACAATGCGGGCTGTTCAGGAGCTCGTTGGACCGCAGAACGTCGCGGCCTTCGTTGCGGCAGCCACCGAACGCGAGGTTCAGGCACGGACATTGGATACACTTGCCGCATCGCGCGGTAAATGCAACCAAGTTGATCAAATGGGTTGATTACGCGGTCACTTGTCCACAGAATCGCCAAATTGCTTGTGGATAACACGAGTTGGCTGTGGATCAAACCTGTGGACGAAAATCGCTGGTGCGAATCCTGAGCAAATCCGGATGCGCCGACGAGATCGTCACGGGCACTCTTGCGGGATGGATGAAAGACGCACCGTCAAGGTGTCCAAATACCTTTCGAAACACCTTCGGCATCAACCGGAGCGGATCGGCATCACTCTCGATGCGAACGGCTGGGTGCCGATCGACGAACTGCTCCGGGCCACGGCCCGGCACAACTTCCCCATCACCCGGGCCGAGCTCGACCACGTCGTCGCGGTCAACGACAAACAGCGCTACGCCATCGAAGGCGACCGCATCCGTGCGAGCCAGGGCCACACCGTCCCGGTGGACCTCGATCTGCCGCCGGCCGAGCCGCCCGCGTACCTCTACCACGGCACGGTGGGCCGCGCCCTGGACGCGATCCGTACCGAGGGTCTGCGCCCCATGAACCGGCGCCACGTCCATCTCTCGCCCGACCGCGAGACGGCGACCCGTGTCGGCGCCCGGCGTGGCCGCCCCGTCGTCCTCTCCGTGGACGCGGCCGCGATGCACCGAGCGGGCCACGTCTTCTACGTCAGCGCGAACGGGGTCTGGCTCACGGAGGCGGTACCACCCGAGTTCCTGCGCTTCCCCGGCTGAATCACCGCCGACGGCATCGAGCTCCCCGACGTCTCGCGCGACGCCGTGCCCACCTCTCCGAGGTCGGTCCACACCGGGATGACCATGTGAGGGGCAAGGCCTCTCCGCCTGACCGGTGGCCGATCGTGCCGCTGCCCGGCGCCGAGACCTGCACGGCGCTCGTACTGCGCGGAACTCTGTCGCCCTGGCTCAACCGCAGCGTCCGTCGTCAAGGGTTGTGATGCACTGTTTTGTCCGCAGCACGTCCACCGTATGGTCGTAGTTATGCGTCTAAGCACTGTAATTCTGCCGATCCACCGCTGGAGCGACGGCCGGAAGGTCTGGCAGCGTGCCGAGGAGCTGGGGTTCCACGCCGCGTACACATATGACCATCTGGCCTGGCGGACCTTCCGAGACGGACCGTGGTTCGGTGCGGTTCCGACCCTGACGGCCGCGGCCGCCGTCACCGAGCGGATGCGTCTGGGCACCCTTGTCACGTCCCCCAATTTCCGGCACCCGGTGACCTTGGCCAAGGACCTCATCACGCTGGACGACGTCTCCGACGGACGTATCACCCTCGGCATAGGCGCAGGCGGCAACGGTTTCGACGCCACAACACTACGCAGGAGCGACGAGGAGCCGTGGACCCCGCGCGAACGCGCCGACCACTTCGCCGAGTTCGTACCGCTGCTCGACCGGCTGCTGCGGGAGCCGTCCGTCACGCACGAGGGCGAGCTCTACGTGGCGAACGAGGCGCGGAACATCCCCGGCTGTGTGCAGCGGCCGCGGCTGCCCTTCGCAGTGGCCGCCACCGGGCCGCGCGGGCTGAAGCTCGCCGCGGAGTACGGCCAGGCGTGGGTCACCACCGGAGACCCCAGGCTGTTCGAGACGGGCACCCCGGAGCAGTCCGTGGAGGCCATCCGCGGGCAGATCACCAAGCTCGGCACGGCCTGCGACGCCGTCGGCCGGGATGTCGCCGAGCTGGACAAGATCCTGCTCACGGGCTTCACCCCGGACCGCCCGCTGAAGTCGTTCGACGCATTCGTGGACTTCGCGGGCACCCACTTCGAGCTGGGCTTCACGGAGATCGTCATCCACTCGCCGATCGCGGACTCCGACTTCGCGGCGGACGAGAAGGTCTTCGAGCGAATCGCCACAGAGGGCCTGTCCCAGCTCCGCTGACCGCACCGGCCACCTGCTGACCGCTCTCTCCGACGCCCGCTGACCGGGCACACGCGCTGCCGACATCGCGACAGCGGTCCGCCCCTGACATATGCCCCAGGCATTTTCCCCAGCTCAGGGGCGCGCATCCTCAAATGCGCGCCCCTCCGCACACCCGTGCGCTCCGGTACGGGAGAATGGCTTGGTGACCTCAGCTATCGCTTCGCCTCTGCCTGCCGTTCCCCGGCTGATTGCAACCGATCTGGACGGCACTCTGCTGCGCGACGACAAAACCGTCTCGGACCGCACGGTCGCGGCACTCGCCGCGGCCGAGGAGGCCGGGATCGAGGTCTTCTTCGTCACCGGCCGCCCGGCCCGCTGGATGGATGTCGTCAGCGACCATGTCCATGGCCACGGTCTGGCGATCTGCGCGAACGGCGCCGCGGTCGCCGATCTGCACGCGGACGGCAAGCTGGTCAAGGTCCGGCCGCTGGAACGCGACGTCGCCCTCGATGTCGTCCACACCCTGCGCGCGGCCGCCCCCGGCACCTCGTTCGCCGTGGAGCTGACCACCGGCATCCACTACGAACCGTCCTACCCGCCGTTCCACCTCGACCCGGGTGCCACCGTCGCCATCGCCGAAAAACTGCTCCACGAAGAGGTCCCGGGCTCGGGCGCCCCCGTACTGAAGCTCCTCGCGCACCACGCTGAACTGGCACCGGACGACTTCCTCGAAGTGGCTCGCACCGCAGCCGGTGACCGGGCGTCCTTCACCCGGTCGAGCCCCACGTCCCTGCTGGAAATCAGCGGCCCCGGTGTCTCCAAGGCCAGCACGCTGGCGCTCTGCTGCGCCGAGCGCGGCATCTCGCCCGCCGAGGTCGTCGCCTTCGGGGACATGCCGAACGACGTGGAGATGCTGAGCTGGGCGGGCACCTCGTACGCGATGGGCAACGCCCACCCCGCAGCGCTGGCCGCCGCCTCCGGCCGGACCATCACCAACAACGAGGACGGTGTCGCGGTCGTCATCGAGCGGCTCGTCGCCGAGCGGCTCGTCGCCGAGCGCAGCAAGCGCCGCGGCAAAGGCTGAACGCCGATCGTCCCAGGGCCCGCCCGAACGCCGAGGGCCGGCCGTCACAGCGGTGCTTCCCACACCACCGTCGTGCCGCCCCCGTTCTCCCCGATGCCCGGCCCGAACCAGCTCTCCCCGCCCAGCGATTCCGCCCGGCGCGCCAGGTTCCGCAGCCCGCTGCGCCGGCCGCCCTCCGGGATGCCCACCCCGTCGTCGGCGACCGACAGACGTACCGCGTCCCGTCCGTCGGGCAGCGTGGCGGTCGCATCGACGACCACGTCGATCAGGGACGCCCCGGCATGCCGGAAGGCGTTCGACAGCGCCTCCCGCAACGCCGCGATCAGGTTCTTGCCGGTCAGCTCGCCGACCAGGGAGTCGATCGGACCGAGGAAGCGGTGCGACGGCTTGAAGCCGAGGGGGACGGCCGCCATGTTGATCTCGCGCAGGACGCGGGTGCGCAGCCCGGACGGCGCCTCGGCCGGTTCCTGCTGCAGCGCGAAGATCGCGGTACGGATCTCCTGAATGGTCACGTCCAGTTCGTCGACCGCTCGGCCGACGCCGGTCCGCACCTCGGGCACGACCGACCGGCGCTGGGCACTCTCCAGCATCATCCCCGTGGCGAACAGCCGCTGAATGACAAGATCGTGCAGGTCGCGGGCGATCCGGTCGCGGTCCTCGTACACCGCCAGCCGCTCCCGGTCCCGCTGCGCCTCGGCCATCATCAGCGCAAGTGCGGCCTGCGAGGCGAACTGTGTGGCCAGTGTCCGTTCGGTCTCGGTGAACGGCCGGTCACCCCGGGCTCGCGGGGTGGCGAGCGCGCCGAGCACCCGTCCGCCGCTGTGCAGCGGCAGCAGCATGCTCGGGCCGAACCGGTGGTGGGCAGGTCTGGTGACCATACGGAAGTCGGTGGCCGCATCGTCCATAAAGACCGCCTCGCCAGAGAGCAGCTTCGCCACCATCGGGTTCTCCGGGCCGATGATCGCCCCGAGCGAGACGGACGGGTCGTCGGCGGATACGGCGACGACTTCCAGCCCGCCCTCCTCGGCCGGAAGGAGCACGATCCCCGCGGCGGAGGCGGCGAGCTGGCGGGCCTGTTCGGCGACGACGGCGAGGGCGTCTTCGGCGTCGCCGCCGGACAGCAGTGCGGTGGTCACGGCCACCGATCCGTCGATCCACCGCTCGCGCTGGCGGGCCGCCTCGTAGAGCCGGGCGTTGCCGATGGCGATCCCGGCCTCCGTGGCGAGCACCCGCACCATGTGCAGGTCGTAGTCGGTGAACTCGCCCCCGCCGTCCTTCTCGGCCAGATAGAGGTTGCCGAAGATCTCGCCCTGCACCCGGATCGGGATGCCGAGGAAGGTCCGCATCGGGGGATGGCCGGGCGGAAATCCGGCAAACCTCGGATCGGCTGCCAGATCGGCGAGCTTCACGGGGACCGGGTCGTGGAGCAGTGCGCCGAGCAGCCCCCGGTGTCCGCCGGGCCAGTGCCCGATCGCGGCTTCCACCTCTGGCGGCACCCCGTGTGTGAGGAAGTCGGAGAGCTCCTTGCCGCCCTCCTCGACGACTCCGATGGCGGCGTACCTGGCGTGGGCGAGTTCGGCGGCGGTCTCGCAGATCCGATCGAGGGTGGAGTGCAGTTCGAGCCCGGTGCCGACGGAGCGCATTGCTTCCAGCAGCTGTGGGACGCGGGCGGTGAGCTCGGTGGACAGGCCCTGCAGGCTGCGGGTCGCCTGCGTTGCGGCTTCGAGTGAGTCCTTCGGGTCCTGCTCTGCCATACCCAGAGCCTAGTTAGCCCCTTTTGGGGAGGAAAGTCGGCTGACGGATCCTGCGGCTCGATCCGGCGGCCGCCGCCCTCTTTCTACGTCCGCTCGGCTCCGTCCGGCACCCGGTCCGCCTCCTGTACGGTCTCCCGTTCGCGCTCCAGCATCCCGCGCAGGGGGCCGTCCGCCGCCGCGAGAGCGGCATACGGACCACGCTGCACGATCCTGCCCGCGTCCATCACCACCACCTCGTCGACCGCTTCGAGCCCCGCCAGTCGATGGGTGATCAGGACCGTCGTACGGCCCCGGGTCGCGGTCAGCAGATCCGCGGTCAGGGCGTCCGCCGTCGCCGCATCGAGATGCTCGGCCGGCTCGTCCAGAACGAGTACGGGGAAGTCGGCGAGGAGCGCCCGGGCCAGCGCGAGCCGCTGGCGCTGACCGCCCGACAGGCGCGCGCCGTGCTCGCCGACGACGGTGTCGAGCCCATCGGGCAACGCCTCTGCCCAGCCGAGCAGCCGTGCCTGTGCAAGGGCGGCCCGCAGTTCCTCGTCCGTTGCGACGGTACGGGCCAGCCGCAGGTTCTCCCGGATGGAACTGTCGAAGACATGTGCGTCCTGGGCGCAGAGTCCGACGAACCGCCGGACGGTGTCCCCCTCCAGCGCCGAGGCCTCCACACCACCGATCCGGTACGTCCCTGCCCGCGCGTCCAGGAAGCGGAGCAGGACCTGCGCGAGGGTGGTCTTCCCGGAGCCCGAAGGGCCGACGACCGCGACGCGCCGGCCTGCGGTCAGCGTCAGGTCGACGGAGTCCAGGGCGTCCCGCGACGCTCCCGCATACCGGGCCGTCACCCCCCGTACCTCCAGCGGGAAGGGTGTCGCGGGGGCCTCGGCCGGGGTCGCGGGCTCTCGCACCGGCACCGGGGCGTCCAGCACCTCGTACACCCGCTCCGCGCTCCGCTTGACCCGCTGCCGGTACTGCACGGCGAGTGGCAGACCGGTGACGGCCTCGAAGGCGGCGAGCGGGGTGAGCACCACCACCGCGAGCTCCACACCTGCCAGGCGTCCGTCGTGCACCGCAGGGACAGCGACGAGTGCGGCGGCGACGACGGTGAGGCCGCAGATCAGGGCGGAGAGGCCGCCGCCGAGTGCGGTGGCCGTCGCCGCGCGTGCCGTGATCCGGGTCAGGACGGTGTCGGCCTCCCGCGTCCTCTCCTTGCGCGCGGGCAGCGCGCCCGCAACGGTCAGTTCGGCGGTCCCACCGAGCAGATCGGTGATCCGGGTGGCCAGATCGGCCCGTGCGGGCGCCAGTTGGCGCTCCGCACGGCGGGCGCAGGCACCGCTCACGAGCGGCACCCCGACCCCGGCCAGTAGCAGTCCGAGGGCCAGTACGACACCCGCCTGCGGCAGCAGCCAGCCGGTGAACCCGGCGGCCGCCGCTCCCACCACGACCGCGGTCCCGGCGGGCAGCAGCCACCGCAGCCAGTAATCCTGCAGCGCGTCCACATCGGCGACGAGCCGGGACAGCAGGTCCCCGCGTCGTGTCCGGCCCAGTCCGGCCGGCGCGACGCGCTCCAGTCCGCGGTACACGGCGACGCGCAGCTCAGCGAGCATCTTCAGCACTGCGTCGTGCGAGACGAGACGCTCGGCGTAGCGGAAGACGGCGCGCCCGAGCCCGAAGGCACGGGTGGCCGTCACGGCGACCATCAAATAAAGCACCGGGGGCTGCTCTGAGGCGCGGGAGATCAGCCAGCCGGAGACGGCCATGAGCCCGACGGCGGAGCCCAGGGCAAGGCTGCCCAGCAGCAGTGCGAGCGCCAGCTGTCCGCGCTGCGCCCCTGCCGCCTCCCGGATCCGGGCGAGCACCTGCCCGGACCTGGATGCGGTCTCCCGCAGCACCTCGGGCTCCCGCTCGGCTTCGTACGTGTCCCGGTTCCCGGAGCCGTCCGCGCGCGCCTGCCGGGGTATCACGGCCGCCCCCTCGGCCGGCAACATGGTCCACTGCCGTTCCGGTGCCGCACCGGACTCCAGCACCACCACCCGGTCCGCGACCGAGAGCAGCGCCGGGCGGTGCACGACCAGCAGCACGGTCCGCCTCGCCGCCAGCCTCCGTACCGCCTCGACGATCCCCGCCTCCGTCTCGCCGTCCAGGCTCGCGGTCGGCTCGTCGAGCAGCAGGAGCGGCCGGTCGGCTAGGAACGCCCGCGCGAGCGCGAGCCGCTGCCGCTGACCGGCGGAGAGTCCCGCGCCGTCCTCGCCGAGGAGCGTCTGCGCGCCGTCAGGCAGTTCCGCCACGAAGTCGTGCGCCCCCGCGTCCCGCAGCGCCGCCGTCACCGCGCTGTCGTCCGCGTCCGGCCGGGCCAGCCGTACGTTCTCCGCGATCGTGCCCGCGAAGAGCTGTGGGCGCTGAGGCACCCAGGCGATCCGTTCCCGCCAGCGCTCGGGCGCGAGCGTCGCCAGATCGACGCCGCCGACCCGTATCCGCCCCTCGTCCGGCGCCGTGAACCCCAGCACCACATTGAGCAGCGTGGACTTCCCGGCACCGCTCGGGCCGACCAGGGCGACGGTCTCCCCCTCGTCCACCACCAGTGAGGCCCCGTCCAGCGAAGGTTCGGTACGGCCCTCGTGCCGTACGGTCACGCCCTCCAGCTCCAGCCGCAGCGACTGCGGCACGTCCGCCGAACCGCCGGCCCGCGGCTCTGTCTCCAGGATGGCGAAGATCTCCTCCGCGGCCGAGAGCCCCTCGGCTGCCGCGTGGTACTGCGCCCCGACCTGCCGGATCGGCAGATAGGCCTCGGGCGCGAGGATGAGCACCACCAGGCCGGTGTAGAGGTCGAGTTCGCCGTGCACGAGCCTCATACCGATGGTGACGGCGACCAGTGCCACCGACAGGGTGGCGAGGAGTTCCAGGGCGAAGGACGAGAGGAAGGCGATCCGCAGGGTCCGCAGAGTGGCCTTGCGGTACTGCGAGGTGATGGTGCGGATGGACTCGGCCTGGGCCTTGGCGCGGCCGAAGACCTTCAGCGTCGGAAGTCCCGCGACCACGTCGAGGAAGTGTCCGGAGAGCCGCGAGAACAGCTGCCACTGGCGGTCCATCCGGGACTGGGTGGCCCAGCCGATCAGAATCATGAAGAGCGGAATGAGTGGCAGCGTGACCACGATGATCGCTGCCGAGACCCAGTCCTCGGTGACGATCCTGGCGAGGACCGCCACCGGAACGACCACCGCGAGCCCGAGCTGCGGCAGATAGCGCGCGAAGTAGTCGTCGAGCGCGTCGACACCGCGGGTGGCGAGCGCCACCAGGGAGCCGGTGCGCTGGCCGCTCAGCCAGTCCGGCCCGAGCTCCGCCGCCCGGTCGAGCAGCCGGCCGCGGAGCTCTGACTTGACCGCCGCACTGGCTCGGTACGCGGCCAGCTCGGTCAGCCAGGAGACCAGTCCGCGGCCGAGCGCAACCGCCACGAGCAGAATCAGCGGGGTGCGCAGCCCGGAAACAGTGAGCCCGGCCTCGAACCCGCCCACCACCACTTCGGCGAAGAGCATGGCCTGGGCGATGACCAGCGCAGCCCCGACCACTCCGAGTGCCACCACGGCAGCCATGAAGAGCCGGGTGGCACGGGCGTAGCGGAGCAGACGCGGGTCGATCGGTTTCACGTGAAACAGCCCCCAGAGAGCTCGTTCGGTGGACCGGGGCGAGGAAAGACCGAGACCTTCCTCTCGCCCGAAAGAGGGGCCCAGGCGCGTCAGTGCGCCTCGGCGATGTGCTGCGTACCGATCCGCTTGCGGAACACCCAGTACGTCCATCCCTGGTACAGCAGCACCACGGGGGTGGCGATCCCTGCGCACCAGGTCATGATCTTCAGCGTGTACGGACTGGACGAGGCGTTGGTGACCGTGAGACTCCAGGCGTCGTTCAGTGAGGACGGCATGACGTTCGGGAAGAGCGTCAGGAAGAGCATCGCGACCGCGGCCGTGATGGTCACTCCGGAGAGCGCGAACGACCAGCCCTCACGTCCCGCGGCTATTGCACCGATCGCTCCGACCAGCGCCAGCACGGCTAGGACCGCCGCGATGAGGCTCTTGCCGTCACCGTTCTCAATCTGCGTCCAGATCAGGAAGCCGAGCGCGAGCACCGCGGTGACCAGACCCAGCTTGAGCGCCATGCCGCGCGCCCGCTCCCGGATGTCCCCGACCGTCTTGAGCGCGGCGAACACCGCACCGTGGAAGGTGAAGAGGAAGAGCGTGACCAGACCGCCGAGGATCGCGTACGGATTGAGCAAGTCCCCGAAGTCGCCCACGTACTCCATGTCGGCATCGATCTTCACGCCGCGCACGATGTTCCCGAAGGCCACACCCCAGAGCAGGGCCGGGATCAGCGACGTCCAGAAGATCGCGTGTTCCCAGTTGGTCTGCCACTTCTCCTCGGGCCGCTTCGCCCGGTACTCGAAGGCGACACCGCGCACGATCAGGCAGAGCAGGATGATCAGCAGCGGCAGGTAGAAGCCGGAAAACAGCGTGGCGTACCACTCGGGGAAGGCTGCGAAGGTCGCGCCGCCCGCGCTGAGCAGCCATACCTCGTTGCCGTCCCAGACGGGCCCGATCGTATTGATCAGGACCCGCCGTTCCTTGCGGTCCCGGGCCAGCAGTTTGGTGAGGACACCGATGCCGAAGTCGAATCCCTCCAGGAAGAAGTAGCCGATCCAGAGGACGGCGATGAGGACGAACCAGACGTCGTGGAGTTGCATCTCTCCGCTCCTCTGCTGTCAGTACGAGAAGGCCATCGGCCGGTCGGCGTCGTCATGGTCGTCGCCGCCGATCTTGGTGGGCGGGTTGAGGTCGGACTCCGTGAGCTCGGGCGGTCCGGCCTTGATGTACTTCGTGAGCAGTTTGACCTCGATCACGGCGAGCGCCGCGTAGAGCAGGGTGAAGAGGATCATCGAGGCGAGCACCTCTCCCTGCGAGACGCCGGGGGAGACGGCGTCGCGGGTCTGCAGCACCCCGAAGACAGCCCAGGGCTGGCGGCCCGTCTCGGTGAAGATCCAGCCCCAGGAGTTGGCGATCAGGGGGAAGAGCAGCGTCCAGAGGGCGACGATCCAGTAGAGCTTGGTGAGCTTCGGGCTGAGCGCCTTGTTCTTGAAGAGGACCAGATGCGGCACTTCGTCCTCACCGGTCCGCAGCCCCGGTGGCAGCATGAATTTCTTCCGCGTCAGCCACAGTCCGAGCAGGCCGAGTCCGAAGGACGCCATGCCGAAGCCGATCATCCAGCGGAAGCTCCAGAAGGCGACCGGGATGTTGGGCCGGTAGTCGCCGGGTCCGAACCTCTCCTGCTCGGCCTTGTTGATGTCGTTGATGCCGGGGATGTACGAGTGGAAGGTGTCGTCCGCGAGGAACGACAGTATCCCCGGGACGGAGATCTCCACGGTGTTGTGCCCCTTGGCCACATCGCCGACCGCGAAGATCGAGAAGGGTGCCGCGTCCTGCCCCTCCCAGAGCGCCTCGGCGGCGGCCATTTTCATCGGCTGCTGCTTGAACATGACCTTGCCGAGCAGGTCGCCGCTGACGGCGGTGAGCAGTCCGGCGATCACGACGGTGACCAGTCCCAGCCGCAGCGAGGTGCGCATCACCGGGATGTGCTGCTTGCGCGCCAGGTGGAAGGCGGCGATGCCGACCATGAACGCGCCGCCGACCAGGAAGGCCGCCGTGAGGGTATGGAAGAACTGGGTGAGCGCCGTGTTCTGGGTGAGCACATGCCAGAAGTCGGTGAGTTCGGCCCGACCGCGTTCCTTGTTGATCCGGTAGCCGACCGGGTGCTGCATCCAGGAGTTGGCCGCGAGGATGAAGTACGCGGAGAGGATCGTCCCGATGGAGACCATCCAGATGCAGGCGAGGTGGATCTTCTTGGGCAGCTTGTCCCAGCCGAAGATCCACAGCCCGATGAACGTGGACTCGAAGAAGAAGGCGATCAGCGCCTCGAAGGCCAGCGGGGCGCCGAAGATGTCGCCGACGAAGCGTGAGTAGTCGGACCAGTTCATGCCGAACTGGAACTCCTGGACGATGCCGGTGACGACACCCATGGCGATGTTGATCAGGAAGAGCTTGCCCCAGAACTTGGTGGCCTTGAGGTACTTCTGGTTGTCGGTCCGCACCCAGGCGGTCTGCAGGCCGGCGGTGAGCGCGGCGAGAGAGATCGTCAGGGGAACGAAGAGGAAGTGGTAGACGGTGGTGATACCGAACTGCCATCGCGCCAAGGTCTCAGGCGCCAGAGCTAGCTCCACGTCACTTCTCCTTACGTCGCCGTGGTGGGCGGCAATTTGCCCTGCTAATCCGTCTGATCACGGGAGAAACAGGACGCGCTTGTGAACGCGTTCACATTCACAAGCATTATGGCGCACAGGCTTTCGGGATGTTCGAGGGGGGTCCCCCTATCGGGACGCTCCCACGCGAAGGCCCCGCACCTCGACGAACGAGAGGTACGGGGCCTTCCGGTATGCGCAAGCAGGACTTCGGCTACAGCTCCTTGCGGTACGCCTCCGCCACCCTCAGGAACACGTCGTTCGCCTCGTCCTCGCCGATCGAGACCCGCACACCCTCGCCCGCGAACGGCCTGACCACGACTCCGGCCCGCTCGCACACCGCGGCGAAGTCGAGCGTACGGTCGCCGAGCCGCAGCCAGACAAAGTTGGCCTGGGACTCAGGCACGGTCCAGCCCTGGCTCACCAGAGCCTTGTGCACCCGGATGCGTTCGCAGACCAGGGAGCCGACCCGGCCGAGCAGTTCGTCCTCGGCGCGCAGCGAGGCGACCGCCGCGTCCTGCGCCAGCTGGCTGACGCCGAACGGCACCGCCGTCTTGCGCAGTGCGGCCGCCACCGGCTCGTGGGCCACCGCGAACCCGACCCGTAGGCCGGCCAGACCGTAGGCCTTGGAGAACGTCCGCAGCACCGCCACATTGGGCCGGTCCCGGTAGATCTCGATGCCGTCCGGCACCTCGACATCGCGGATGAACTCCTTGTACGCCTCGTCGAGCACCACGAGCACATCGCCCGGCACCCGGTCCAGGAACCGCTCCAGCTCGGCCCTGCGCACCACCGTCCCGGTCGGGTTGTTCGGGTTGCAGACAAAGATCATCCGGGTGCGGTCCGTGATCGCGTCCGCCATCGCATCGAGGTCGTGCACCTCGCCGTCGGTCAGCGGCACCTTCACCGAGGTCGCGCCGCTGACCTGGGTGATGATCGGGTACGCCTCGAAGGAGCGCCAGGCGTAGATGACCTCGTCACCCGGGCCCGACGTGGCCTGGAGCAGCTGCTGCGCCACCCCGACGGATCCGGTTCCGGTGGCGAGATGCGAGACGGGCACAGCGAACCGGTCGGCCAGCTCGTTCATCAGACCGGTGCAGGCCATGTCCGGGTAGCGATTGAAGGTCGCGGCCGCGGCCAGGGCGGACTCCATCACTCCGGGCAGCGGCGGATACGGGTTCTCATTGGAGGACAGCTTGAACGCGACCGGTCCGTCGGCCGCCGCCGGCCTGCCCGGCACGTAGGCGGGGACGCCGTCCAGTTCGGCGCGCAGCTTGGGGCTCGTCTCGCTCACCGCAGGTCCTCCTCGACCGTCGTACACATCAATACTGCTCACCTTATGAGGATTGGGCGCTGCTGCGAATGGGAGAGCGGAGGAATCGTCCGGTGGGCCCGGGAATGGGGGGAGCGTTCCTCATCCCGGCGCGCGCCGGTGGCTCACTCCGTGGCGCGCGTCCCCCGAAGAGGTGAGTTGAGACCTCTTCGAAACATCGACCATTCTGTAGGCCCATCCGCATCCACGCGTCATACACTGCGGCTGACCCTCTCAATACCCTTGTTTTACAAGGCATTTGATATCAAACGATCATGCAGAAACGTGCCTGTCAATGCGTGAATATGCGACCGGCCCAACCGCCCGCCCGAGCCCTACTATCGGCTCGCCATGACAGCAGCAGGAAAGCACCAGGTGGGCCGGACGGAGACACCCCGGCGCGGCGGCCGGCAGGGACGAGCGGGAATCCGGGATGTGGCCGCCGCCGCCGGGGTCTCCATCACGACCGTCTCCGACGCGCTCAACGGCAAGGGAAGGCTCCCGGACGCCACCCGCCGCCATGTCCGCGAAGTCGCCGAGCGCCTGGGCTACCGCCCGTCCGCCGCGGCCCGAACCCTCCGTACCGGCAAGTCCGGCCTCATCGGCCTGACCGTGACGACGTACGGGGATGAACCTTTCACCTTCACCGAATTCGCCTACTTCGCCGAGATGGCCAGAGCGGCCACCTCCGCCGCGCTCGCCCGCGGCTACGCCCTCGTCATTCTTCCCGCCACCTCACGCCACGACGTCTGGTCGAACGTCGCCCTCGACGGCACCGTCGTCATCGACCCCTCCGACCAGGACCCGGTCGTCACCGAACTCGTCCGCCAGGGGTTGCCCGTCGTCTCGGACGGCCGCCCCGCCGGGACCCTCCCGGTCACCGCCTGGGTGGACAACGACCACCGGGCCGCCGTGCTCGACCTCCTCGACCATCTCGCCGCCGCCGGCGCCCGCCGGATCGGCCTGCTCACCGGCACCACCACCGACACGTACACCCGGCTCTCCACCACCGCGTACCTCCACTGGTGCGAGCGCGTGGGTCAGGATCCGGTGTACGAGTCCTATCCCGCCCACGACCCGTGCGCGGGGGCGGTCGCCGCCGACCGGCTCCTCGCCCGCCCGGACCGGCCCGACGCCGTCTACGGGCTCTTCGACCCCAACGGCACCGATCTGCTGGCGGCCGCACGCCGGTACGGCCTGCGCGTCCCCGAGGATCTGCTGCTGGTCTGCTGCAGCGAGTCCACCGTCTACGCGACGACCGAGCCCCCCATCACCACGCTCTCGCTCAAACCGCGCCGGATCGGCACAGCGGTCGTCCAGCTTCTCATCGACGCGATCGAAGGCGTCGACCAGGACGGTCCGGTGGAGCGGGTCATACCGACCGAACTCATCGTCCGGACGTCCTCGCAACGCCGTCCGCCCCGCACCACGGTCAGCGCTCCTCGGTCCCCGTCCGGGGACTGATCAGAACAATTGGGACTAATCGGCCGGTGAAGCTGTCGTGCGCCCGGATTCACCACCCCTGGTGCATCACACAGCACGATCCGCATTCCTATGATGGGCGCACGACACCGCGGACCACCCCGACCAGCAGGGCCCGTCAGGTGTACGGCGGCGCGACGGTGGTGGAGGGGTCGATGACACAGGGGGCCGGTCAGGAACCCGTGGTGCGGACGGCGACGTTGCGTGACTTCCGTGTGCCGCCCTATGCGCAGACTCCGGTGCCGCCCGCACCGCCGCACCCCGGCCATGCCGTACCGGGCGACGAGCCGGAGGGATACACACCCACCGCGCGCGATCTTCCCGTGATCAACCGCGGTGACACCGTCCAGGTGCAGACCGTCCCGGACCCGCGGCTCGGACCGCTGTACGTGGTCGGCGACGTCCATGGATATCTGGACGAGCTCCGCGACGCCCTCGCCGCACAGGGCCTCATCGACGCCGAGGGCGCCTGGGCCGCGGGCAACGCCCGGCTCTGGTTCCTCGGCGACTTCACCGACCGCGGTCCGGACGGCATCGGCGTCATCGACCTGGTCATGCGCCTGTCCGCCGAGGCCGCGGCCGCGGGCGGCTACTGCAAGGCCCTCATGGGCAACCACGAGCTACTGCTCATCGGCGCCAAGCGGTTCTCCGACACACCGGTCAACTCCGGTGCGGGCACCGCCACCTTCCAGGCCGCCTGGCTGCTCAACGGCGGCCAGAAGACCGACATGGAGCGGCTCCAGGATGTCCACCTCCAGTGGATGTCCCGGCTCGACGCGGTCGTCGAGGAGGACGGGCACCTTCTGATGCACTCCGACACGACGGCGTACCTCGACTACGGCTCCACCATCGAAGACGTCAACGAGACCGTGCACGCCATTCTCACGCGTAACGACGCCGACGAGTGCTGGGACCTGTTCCGCAAGCTCACCAAGCGGTTCGCCTTCCGCGACGAGGGGGGCTCGCAGGCGGTCCAGGAGCTGATGGCGGCGTACGGCGGACAGCGCATCGTCCATGGTCACAGCCCCATTCCGTATCTGCTCGGCGAGGTCGGCTCGGAGGACGGCGAAGACAGCGCCGGCCCCGTGGTGGACGGGCCGCACGTGTACGCGGACGGGCTCGCCATCGCCATGGACGGCGGCGTGACCATGGCTGGAAAGCTGCTGGTCGTCCAACTGCCGTTGCATGACTGATGGTCTTCGGGGAAGACGCATCCACGACCTGACCACGCCGACCACTGGGCCTATTTACGGAAACCCCCTGTCACCCCGTGCCGTGAGCGCTCTACCATCGGCCTATCAGTAGCAGGCTCTCCTCCGTTTCCGCCCAACTGCCCGGTCCACGCGGGTACTCAGGCCCAACGGAGCATCGGGGGATGCACATGAACAGCGCTCCGCACCTGCTGGCCGAGGACCGACCCGAGTACGAGCGGATCCTCGGCGATGCGCTGCGTCACGCTCACGAACGACCGGATCTGGCCGGAGTCGGCGAACGGCTCAACACGGAACAGCTGCGCACCATGGCACTGAACGCCACGGCCTTGATCACCACGGCGGCGGCCACCGAGTACGACCACTACGTGAAGGTCCGCGAAGAACTGCGCGGACCGGCCGCCGACTCCGCCCAGGGCTCGGGCCTCGGGTCCGAAGCGGACGATCCGGACCGGCCGGGCGCCGGCATAGGGGCGGTCGTCACCGTCCTGGCGCCGATGCTCGCGGGCACCGCCGCGCTGATCTTCCTGCTGGTCGGCTACATCCTGAAGATGCTCAGTCGGCCCCCGTCGTTCGCCGACACCATGGTCACCGCCGGCTGGTTCTTCGCGGCGGTCATGGCGGCAGCGATACTGGCCGCCGCCATCGGGCTGCTCACCACGGCGCTGCGCAACGGCTCGACGTCGCTGCCGGCCGAGGAGACCGAGGACGAGCTGCCGGAGGATGTGGCGCGCGCCAGGGAGGCCTGGCGCCATGCGCTGCTGGAGCGGGGCATCCTGCCGTTCCTGCGGGACGCGCTCGCCGATCCCACGGCCGGCCCCGCTTCACGCACACCGCACCGCTCGGCCAACCGCATCCCGAAGATCGGCTACTCCAGACCGGACTTCTCGGGCCCGGACGAGGGCCCGGCGGCGGGTCCCCGCCCGTCGTTCACAAGCCCCGACTTCACCAGCCCGGACTTCGGCGGCCCGGAGCACGAGCTGGACTGACCCGGCCGCTTCAGCGTGAGCGGCGGAGCCGTCAACCGTCGTACCGATACACGCACCAGGCGCACTGCGCCGGGACAGTTCTGGCAGCGCCCCGGCACAGTGCTCCACCCGATAACTCAGTCCGCGATCGGCAGATAGACGCGGTTGCCGGCCGCCGCGAACTCCTTGGACTTCTCCGCCATGCCCGCCTCGATCTCCGACTGCGAACCACCGTGCTCACGACGGATGTCCTGGGAGATCTTCATCGAGCAGAACTTCGGGCCGCACATCGAGCAGAAATGGGCCGTCTTCGCCGGCTCGGCCGGCAGCGTCTCGTCGTGGAACTCCCGCGCCGTGTCCGGGTCCAGAGCGAGGTTGAACTGGTCCTCCCACCGGAACTCGAAGCGCGCGTCCGACAGCGCGTCGTCCCAGTCCTGCGCACGCGCGTGCCCCTTGGCGAGGTCCGCCGCATGGGCCGCGATCTTGTAGGTGATGACGCCCGTCTTGACGTCGTCCCGGTTGGGCAGGCCCAGGTGCTCCTTGGGCGTGACGTAGCAGAGCATCGCCGTCCCCCACCAGGCGATCATCGCGGCGCCGATGCCCGAGGTGATGTGGTCGTACGCCGGGGCGACATCGGTGGTCAGCGGGCCGAGCGTGTAGAACGGCGCCTCCTCGCAGATCTCCTGCTGGAGGTCTATGTTCTCCTTGATCTTGTGCATCGGGACATGGCCCGGGCCCTCGATCATCGTCTGGACGCCGAACCGCTTGGCGATCGTGTTGAGTTCGCCGAGCGTGCGCAGTTCGGCGAACTGCGCCTCGTCGTTGGCGTCGGCGATCGAGCCGGGACGCAGCCCGTCGCCCAGCGAGTACGTCACGTCGTATGTCGCGAGGATCTGGCAGAGCTCCTCGAAGTTCTCGTACAGGAACGACTCCTTGTGGTGCGCCAGGCACCAGGCCGCCATGATCGAGCCGCCGCGGGAGACGATGCCGGTCTTGCGACGGGCGGTGAGCGGGACGTACGGGAGGCGCACGCCGGCGTGGACCGTCATGTAGTCGACGCCCTGCTCGGCCTGCTCGATGACGGTGTCCTTGTAGATCTCCCAGGTCAGTTCCTCGGCCCTGCCGTCGACCTTTTCGAGGGCCTGGTAGAGCGGAACGGTGCCGATGGGCACCGGGGAGTTGCGCAGAACCCACTCACGGGTGGTGTGAATGTTGCGGCCGGTGGAGAGATCCATGACCGTGTCGGCGCCCCACCGCGTCGCCCACGTCATCTTCTCGACCTCCTCCTCGATGGAGGAAGTGACTGCGGAGTTGCCGATGTTCGCGTTGACCTTCACCAGGAACCGCTTGCCGATGACCATCGGCTCGATCTCCGGGTGGTTGACGTTGGCCGGCAGGACCGCCCGGCCGGCGGCGATCTCCTCGCGTACGACCTCGGGTTCGACGTTCTCCCGGATCGCCACGTACTCCATCTCCGGGGTGATCTCGCCCCGGCGGGCGTACGCGAGCTGGGTCACCGGCTGCCCGTCGCGGCTGCGGCGCGGTTGGCGCGGGCGGCCGGGAAAGACCGCGTCGAGGTTGCGCAGTCCGCCGCGCGGCGAGGTGTGCTTGAGCCCGTCGTCCTCGGGGCGGACCGGGCGGCCCGCGTACTCCCCGGTGTCGCCGCGGGCGATGATCCAGTTCTCCCGCAGCGGCTCGAGGCCGCGGCGGACGTCGGTGTCGGTGGCGGGATCCGTGTACGGCCCGGACGTGTCGTACAGCGTCACGTCCTTGCCGTTGGTGAGGTGCACCTGCCGGACCGGCACCCGGAGGTCCGGGCGCGAGCCCTGGACGTATCCCTTGTGCCAGCCGATGGGCTTTCCGGCCTCGTCGCTCTGGTTCGAGGCAGGCGTGCGTGCGTCCGATGTGGTCATGAGACCTACTCCCTACGCCGGCATTACCCGGTAACAGGTTCGGCGGTCGGCGCAGCCTGTCCCGTACGGATGTACGGATATCAGCGCCCTCTCAGCCCGGTGCTCCGAGCTCCCGCGTGTACAAAGGTGCCACCAAGCTAGCGCCCTTCGAGGCGTACTGAACAGTGCACCCCTCCTCTTCTTGCGATGATCCCCCGGTGACGTCCCCTCAAAGTGACTCCGGCCCCCAGGACCATCAGCACGGTCACTCGCACAGCCACGGACCTGCCGCACCGGTCTCGAAGCATCTGCGCAAGGTCATCGCGGCCGTGCTGATCCCGTTCGCCACCGCCGTCGTCGTCGGCCTGGTGGTGCTCTGGCCGGGCGGTGCGCCCGCGCACGAGCGCACCGGCGTCGGCTTCGACCGACAGACCCAGCAGGCCAAGGTGGTACACGTCGACAAGGTCGACTGCAAGGACGTGAACGCCGCACAGACGCCGGCCACCGGCACCACCACGACGCCGTCGGGGAACGCCACTCCCGGCCAGGAGCCGGGGCTGTGCGAGAAGGCCACGATCGAGGTGACGACCGGCCACGACAAAGGCAGGACCTTCGTCGAGATCGTCCAGCCCGACGCGCCACGGCAGTTGCACGAGGGGCAGGGCGTGATCGTCGCGTACGCCCCCGACGCACCCCATGACCTTCAGTACTCCGTGACGGATGTGGACCGGAAGTTCCCGATGGCTCTGCTGGCCGGGATCTTCGCTCTCGCGGTGGTCGTGGTGGGCAGGATGCGCGGGGTGATGGCGCTGATCGCGCTCGCCGTGTCGTTCGCCGTGCTGACCCTGTTCATCCTCCCCGCGATCCTGCAGGGCTCGAACCCGCTGCTGGTCGCGGTCATCGGCGCCAGCGCGATCATGCTGATCGCGCTCTACATGTGCCACGGGCTGACCGCCCGCACCTCGGTCGCGGTCATCGGCACGCTGCTCTCACTGCTGCTGATCGGGCTGCTCGGTTCGAGCTTCATCGACTGGGCGAGCCTGACCGGCAACACCGACGACAGCACCGGCCTCATCCATGGTCTGTACCCGCACATCGACATGAGCGGCCTGCTGCTGGCCGGTGTCATCATCGGCTCGCTCGGCGTGCTCGACGATGTGACGGTCACCCAGACATCGGCGGTCTGGGAGCTGCACCAGGCCGACCCGACGATGGGCGCACGAAAGCTGTACCGGGCAGGTATCAGGATCGGTCGCGACCACATCGCCTCAGTGGTCAACACGCTGGTGCTCGCCTACGCCGGCGCCGCGCTTCCCTTGCTGCTGCTGTTCTCGATCGCGCAGAGCAGCGTGGGCACGGTGGCCAACAGCGAACTGGTGGCGGAGGAGATCGTACGAACGCTGGTCGGGTCGATCGGACTGGTCGCCTCGGTGCCGGTGACGACGGTGCTGGCGGCGCTGGTCGTCTCCGCGGACCGCACAGGGCACGGCGCAGAGACCGGAGCTTCGGCACCCGTACGGAACGGACGGGGCCGGCGTCGCAGAGCGAAGCACTGACACCCAAGGCAGCGGCCGGGCTGGCGCGGAGCACATATCACCCGTTCGGCAGACACCGTGTTCGACCGCGCGGCGGCCGTCTGCGCAAACCATTTCAGCCGGCGTTCTGCTCCTTGGCCAGGATCCGGCCGAGCGCCTCCTCGAGGTTGCCCTCGAAGTCACTCAGCGTGCACTCCTGACCGAGGGGGACGAGCTTGTCCGTCCGGTCGAGAAACGCGACGAGTGGCGCGGTACCCGCCCTGAAGAGAGCGCGATCCGCGCCGACCTGAAGCCGGATGTGTACGTCGGACAGCCCCTCGGGCTCCGTGGGGCTGATATGCACATCTCCGTCACCGCTGGGGCTGTTGAGGCCGTCCAACAGCAGCTCACGACCGAAAGCCCAGGTGACGGGGGCGTCACCGGGCAGATGGAAGGTCATCCGGATCGCGTACGGATCGCATACCTCGTACCGGAGCTCCACCGGGATACGGAATGAGAGCTCCTCGGAGACGAGGAAACTCATCATGACCTCAGCTTGAACCGACTCGCGCATCGTTCAACCCCGCAGTAGATGAATCTGGCCAGGAATGATCCCCCATGGCCCTATTGACGCCATCGTGGTGCACGCGATAGCAGATCACAAGGAGTGATTTTTCAGATACTGATAGAGAACACGAACGAACGCAAGAGGCTCGCCACTTCACCGCGTAGCCGTTCGACTGCGGGGAGCAATCGATCTTCCTGGTCGAGAGGCACCGAAATCGCCATGGCGGCAGCCGTGAATCCGGCTGCGATCGGGATGGCGGCACAGACCGTTCCGAGGGCGTACTCCTGTCGTTCGATGACGGGTTCCATTCGGTCCAACGACCTCAGGCGCTCGAGAAACGCCGGCCGGTCCCGCACCGAGTAGCGGGTCAGCGGCTGCACAGGGTGACGATCCAGATGGTCCTCACGGGCCTTCTCGTCGAGCTGGCTCAGCAGACACTGGCCGATCGCATGGGCATGCCCGGTCTCCCGGAACGACGCCCACTCCTGGACCGCGGGTGCGGCAGGGGTGTCGGCGACCGCGATGAGTTCGATCTCACCCTCGCGGTAGACGGCGCAGTACACCGGCACACCGATGATGTCGCGCCAGCGGGCCAGCGACTGGGCCATGGTGCTGCGACGACTCTGCAGCGCACCGTCGTCGACGAGCCTCTCGGCTGCGGAGCCGAAGAGGAAGACCCCGTTCTCCCGGCGCAGATAGCCTTCATGGGTCAGGGTGCGCAACAGATGATAGGCGGTGGGAAGGGGAAGCCCCGCTTCCCGTGCGAGCTGCTTCGCGGGCGCCCCGTCCCGATGGGCGCCCACAGCCTCCAACAGCCTCAACGCACGCTGAACCGAACCGATCAACGTCGGGACAGCGGTACTCGATGCCGTGGTCAAAGGTCACCCCCAGGCATGGTGACGGGCAGTCAGCCCGTTCGTGGGGGCCGCCCCCACGGGCCTGCCGCAAGCCTGGGTCCAGAGACCGGGCGTTCACACAAACCACTGGTCAGAGTGGTGACGGACAGTTGTTTCCCAGGCAACGACAGCGGACTGCCACTGTATCGGCACCGTCCGCAAGGGGCGTCGTTTCGTCTTGTACTTAGCTCAGCTGGGCTAATCGCCCGACCGGTGACCGGCCCCCGCCCTACCAGTCGCCGCGCGACGACGAGGACGACATGAACTTCCGTACGACGAACACAAGCCCGCCGACCAGGATCACGAAGACCAGCACCTTGAAGAGCAGGCCGATCACGAACCCGATCACGCTGGCGATCAGGCCGCCGAACACGACGATCGCGATGACGGGCACCGCGACCCACTTCACCCACCAGGGCATCCCCGCGAATATCTCCCGAACGGCCATCGTCCTACCTCGTCTCTGTGCGTACCCGCTTCGATGATCACTGCTTCGATGAGCACCTGCTTCGATGCTAGAGGCGCGAGGGTGGCCTGCGGGGGCGCCCGAGCCCCCGAACTCCCCTGATCGAACCCTTAGGGATCCCTGAGAGCCGGCTCAGCTCTCCGGCGGAGAGAAGACCACCATCACCCGCAGATCCTCGGTGATGTGGTGGAACTTGTGGGCCACACCAGCAGGTACGTACACCACGCTTCCCCTGCCCACGTGTGTGGTCTCCATGCCGACGGTGATCGCGGCGCGCCCGCTGACGATGAGGTAGACCTCGTCCTGGTTGTGCGGCTGCTGCGGATCGAGATCGCCGGCGTCCAGCGCGTACAGGCCGACGGACATGTTCCGTTCCCGCAGGAACTGCAGATACGCGCCGTCGTTGGCGGCCCGCTCCGCCTCCAGTTCGTCCAGTCTGAATGCCTTCATGGCCCGTCCGCCCCTTGCTTTCGTTCTGTCGGTGTTCGCCACCGATCATGTCTGCCACGATCAGACACATGAAGAATTTTGTAGTCAAGACGATCGCCAACGCAGGTGCGCTGGCCGTAGCCATCTGGCTGCTCGACAACATCACGCTGTCCGGCGGCAGTACCGGTCGCAAGGTGCTCACCCTGGCCCTCGTGGCTCTGCTCTTCGGGGTGGTGAACTTCGTGGTGAAGCCCATAGTCAAGGTGCTCACCCTGCCGTTGTTCATACTCACACTGGGTTTGATCACCCTTGTGGTGAACGCGCTGATGCTGCTGCTGACCTCCTGGCTGGCCGACCAGTTCAACCTCAGCTTCCATGTCGAGGGCTTCTGGACCGCCGTACTCGGCGGCTTGATCATCTCGATCGTGTCCTGGGCACTGAATGTCGTCCTGCCGGACGAGGACTGATCCGACTGAATCGGAGCGATCAGCGGAAGCAGCAGGATCAGCGGAAACAGAAGCACCGGCACGACCAGAGAACAGAAGGATCAGCATGAGCACCATGGGCGACGGAACCCGGGCGGTACGAGCGGGTCTTCCCGAACCGGAACAGTTCGAACCGACGCTGCCCGGTCCGGTATTCGCCGCGCACTTCCACCTCTCCGGCGAGCCGACCGGCCCGTACACGTACGGCCGGGACACCAACCCGACCTGGACCCACCTGGAGCGGGCCATCGGCGAGCTCGAAGCGCCGGGGGAGACGGTCGAGACCACGGTGTTCGCCTCCGGCATGGCGGCGATCTCGGCCGTACTGCTGTCCCAGGCGCGGTCCGGTGACACGGTCGTCCTGCCCGACGACGGCTATCAGGCGCTGCCGCTGGTACGTGAGCAACTGGAGGCGTACGGCGTCGAGGTGCGGACGGCGCCGACCGGCGGCGACGCACAGCTGGCGGTCCTGGAAGGGGCCAGACTGCTGTGGATCGAGACGCCGTCCAACCCTGGGCTCGACGTCTGCGACCTGCGGCGGCTCATCGATGCCGCGCACAGGGCCGGCGTCCTGGTGGCTGTCGACAACACGCTCGCCACCCCGCTCGGCCAGCGTCCGCTGGAGCTGGGCGCCGACTTCTCGGTAGCCAGTGACACCAAGGGCATGACCGGACACGGTGACATCCTGCTCGGCCACGTCACCTGCCGCGATCCGGAATTGGCGGCGGGGGTGCGGCGCTGGCGCAAGGTCGTCGGGGCGATCCCAGGACCGATGGAGGCCTGGCTCGCGCACCGGTCGCTGGCCACGCTGGAGCTGCGGATCGACCGGCAGTGCGCGAATGCGCTCGTCCTCGCCGAGGCGCTGGGCAAGCGGCAGGAGGTCACCGGGCTGCGGTATCCCGGGCTGCCCACCGACCCTTCGTACCCGGTCGCCGTGCGGCAGATGCGACGCTTCGGCTCCGTGGTGTCGTTCGTGCTGTCCGACCGCGAGATCGCCGAGCGCTTCCTGAGCGGGCTGCGGCTGGTCGACGACGCCACGAGCTTCGGCGGCGTGCGTTCCACCGCCGAGCGGCGGGCGCGCTGGGGAGGCGACGCCGTGCCGGAAGGCTTCATCCGGTTCTCGGTCGGGGCCGAGGACGCGGACGATCTGGTGGCCGATGTGGAGCGGGCGCTGGATGAGGCGATGGGCGGTCGCTGAGCGGGGCCATGGGCCGGCGCCGAGCCGGCGGGGCACAGGAAGACATAGCGGGTACGGACGGTCCGAGCCTCCCCCCTCGTGGCTCGGACCGTCCCGGTTCCACGCGCGAAGAACCGCCTGGACAAGGCTAATTGACTCTGCGTCGGTGTCCAATCACGGTAGCGACAGCGACCTATCGACATATTTATAGTTGTTCGGGTCGGACGCTTCGCAAGGGTGGGAGGGGACAGGACGTGGACCTGGCCCT
Organism: Streptomyces sp. NPDC005181; assembly: GCF_040608395.1. Classification (NCBI taxonomy): domain Bacteria; kingdom Bacillati; phylum Actinomycetota; class Actinomycetes; order Kitasatosporales; family Streptomycetaceae; genus Streptomyces; species Streptomyces sp. NPDC005181. Next base: position 21,534 of record NZ_JBEXID010000012.1, on the reverse strand, counting down.
GCTGCGTACTTTCGTGACGGTGCACCGAGCCGGGTCCTTCACGCGGGCCGCCGCGCTGCTCGGCCTCTCCCAGCCCGCGGTCACCTCGCAGATACGCACACTGGAACGCCAGCTGGGCCGCCCGCTCTTCCTGCGCAAGGCCCGCGGTGTGACCCCGACGACCATCGGCGACGAGCTCGCGCAGCGGGCGGCCCCCCATCTGGACGCGCTGGTCGAGATCGCCGAGAGCGGGCTCGACGAGGAGTCGGCCGTACGGACGCTGCATCTGGCCGGGCCCCCGGAATTCATCTCGCTGCGCGCCCTGCCCGCGCTCACCCCCCTCGTCTCCCACGGCCTCGCCCTGCGCAGTTCATTCCTCGCGAACGCTGAGGAGACACTGGAGGGGCTCGCCGCCGGACACCATGATCTGGCCATCGCGACGGCCCGGCCGCGCGGCGGGCTGCTCACCGCGACTCCGCTCTGTGACGAGGAGCACGTGCTGGTCTCCGCCCCGCGCTGGGCCGCGCGCCTCGGCCCCGGAACGCTGCGGCACAAGGGTCCTGTGGTGCTGGAGCAGCTGCCGGTGGTGGAAGTGCACGAGAGTCTGCCGCTCGTCTCCCGCTACTGGGCCGCCGTCTTCGACTGCCGTCCTGCGGCCGCAGGCACCGTCATTGCACCGGATCTGCGGGCTGTCCTGGAGTGCACCGCGGCGGGCGCCGGACTTGCCGTACTGCCGCGCTATCTCTGCGAGGGGGCGCTGGAGCGGGGCGAGGTGGTGGCGCTCCTGGACCCGCCGGTGCCACCGCTACGCACCTACTTCCTGGCCGCGCGGACCGGCACACTCGCCCTGCCCCACATCGCGCGGGCGCACGAGTGGCTGGTGCGCGCTGCAGCCGACTGGTGACCCCCGGACGTGCGGGTGTTTCAGAACGGGTTCTGTGGGCCACTCTCTTGCCATGACCGAACGTCCTGTGGTCAAGCGCACCGCACGCGCCATCCTGCTCGACGGCAACGACCTCATCCTCATCAAGCGCACCAAGCCTGGGGTGGATCCGTACTGGCTCACGCCGGGCGGTGGGGTCGAGCCTGAGGACGCAACCGTTGTCGACGCTCTGCACCGCGAGGTGGACGAGGAGCTCGGCGCCAAGATCACCGATGTGGTCCCCTGCTTCGTCGACACCGTGGAGCACATCGAGGGCGGTGGGGTGAAGGGGGTGAAGGTGCAGCACTTCTTCGTCTGCCGGCTGGACTCGATGGACCTGTCCCGCCGGCACGGCCCTGAGATCGAGGATCCGTGCGGGGAGTACGACGTCGTACGGGTGCCGTTCAGCCGTATCGGGATCGCCGCCGTTCATCTCGTACCGCTGTCGCTGCGGCACTACCTGGACGGCAATATCGAGGGCGTGCGGGCGATGCATGCGCCGGATCTGGGCTGATCCGGGACCTGGGGTCCTCCTGCTTCTGCCTGCTCCCGCTCCTGCCGGTACGGGCTCGGGTTCAGGCCGGGCCGATCGTGGGTGCCAGTTCCTCGACGGAGTCGTACCGGATGCGCTCGGGCGGCATGCCGATGCCCGTGAGTACGTCCACGCCGCTGCGGATCATCCCCGGCGGGCCCGAGAGATAGGCGTCGCACTCGTGCCACGGTCCGAGCTCGCGTACGGCGTCGGGCAACAGGCGCTTCAGTCCCCTGCCCGACCCGCCGGAGACCACCGGCCGGACGGCGAGCCAGGGAAAGGTCTGCTGGAGCCGCAGCATCGTGTCGATGTCGTACAGATCGCGGTCGCTGCGTGCGCCGTAGAAGACGTCCATCGGGCGCCGGTCGCCGTGTTCGGCGACATCCTCGACGAGCGCCTTGATGGGTGCGATGCCCGTGCCGCCGCCCAGGCAGAGCAGACCGTTGTGGGTGGTGTGGTCGACCGTCATCGAGCCGGTGGGCGGGCCGAGCCGCAGTACGTCGCCGGGGCGGGCCCGGTGGACCAGTGCGTTGGAGACCCAGCCCGCCGGAACCGCCTTGATGTGGAACGTGAGCAGACCGTTGGGCCGGGGCGCCGAGGCGAAGGAGTAATGCCGCCAGATCCGCGGCCACCACGGGGTTTCCAGGGCGGTGTACTGGCCGGCGAGAAAGGGGTACGCCTGGTCGGTGCGGAGCGTGAGGATCGCAATTTCGGGCGTTCTGAGGTCGTGGGAGACGACCTCAGCGGTCCACCAGGCGGGCGCTCGTTCCTCGTCCTCGGCGGCCGCATCGATCATGATCTGCGACAGCGCGGTGTAGGTGCGGATCCAGGCCGCCTCGGCCGCACCGTCCCACGTGGTGGCGTAGCGGCTGAGGGCGCTGAGGAGGGCCTCGCCGACCGCCGGATAGTGCGTGGGCAGGGTGCCGTATTTACGGTGCCCCCGGGCCAGTCCGCCGAGGTACTCGGTCAGCGCATCGGGGTCGTCCATCCGGTCGGCGGCCGTCAGGATCGCCCGCAGGAGACGGTCGCGCTGGGCGTCCATCGCGGCCGGGAACAGGGCGCGCAGTTCGGGGTGGCGGACGAAGAGCAGTGCGTAAAAGTACGAGGTGGCCTGGTCCGCGACAGGGGCGATCTCCGTCAGGGTGCGGTGGATCAGGGTCGCATCAGGAGATCTGAGAGTTTCGTCGCCGGTCTGCGTGGTGGCCGGAGCGTCCATAACTATGCCTCGCCTCGAACATCTTCTGGTCGCCTTGCGTGCCGACAGTGCTCGCAGCCACCGCGTGCGGCCCCTCGCCCCAGCATGCCTGCCCCGCCTCCAGGCCGGACAAATAATGGGAAGTCCGGGTATCCGAACCACGTTTCCCGTTACGCTCCCTTGTCCCATGGCTGTGCCCGGAATCCACGGCAGGGCTTCGGCCTACGGGACCCGCCCGGAGCATGCGGCAGCAAGGCGCCTCGTACGCCGAAGCACGTACGCACGGATACTCCCGCTGTCGGACGCCCCACTGCCCTTTGCCAGGCACCGTGTTTCACGTGAAACCACTCAAGCGTCCCGCTCGCCGAGGTCTCCTGGTCGCCCATGTCGCGGTCTCCGTCAGCTGGCTGGGTCTCACCGTCGGCCTGCTGACGCTCGGGATCACGGCCTTCCTGACCGGCGACACCGCCACCGCGCAGGCCGCAACCCGCGCCATGAAGATCTTCGGGGACTGGCTCGTCGTACCCGTCGCCCTGGTCTCGCTGCTCAGCGGTCTGGTGCTGGCGCTCGGCGCCCCGTGGGGCCTCGCCAGGCACCGCTGGGTCTGGACGAAGTTCTGGCTCACTCTGATCACGACGGCCCTGTCGGTCTTCTCGCTGCGCCCCGGCATCGACGCGGCCGCGACACAGGGCGCCGTCGACATCAATCTGGTCGTCGCGCCTTCCGTGGCAACAGCCACGTATCTCTTCATGACCGCGGTCTCGGTACTGAAGCCATGGGGGCCGACCCGGCGCGGCCGCCGGCTACGCGTCCCGGCCAGTTCCGGTAAAGCGGTGGACGAGCGATCACTGCGTCGTACAGCCTGAGTCTCATGCCCAGCCCACTGCCCCGTCCGCACGCCGACGCACCCGTCCGGCGTCTCACCCGGGGCGACCTGGTCCCCTGCGCCGATCTCTGTGAGGACCGCGGCTGGCCGCGTGATGAGCTCCGATGGGGCCTGCTCCTGTCCGCGGGGACGGGCTACGGCATCGACGACCCCGAGGGCAAAGGCCTGATGGCCGCCTGTGTGGTGACCTCCTACGGCCGGGGCCTCGCCGCCGTCGGCATGCTGCTCGTCGCCGCGCGGTACACACGGCAGGGGATCGCCCGTCGCCTGATGCGTCATGTGATCGAGGCGACCGGGAAGACCTCGCTCAGCCTGTACGCCACGGAGTCGGGGCGGCCACTCTACGAAGAGCTCGGCTTCGAAACAGTGGGGCGGGCAGAGCGGGTGATCGGGCATTTCCGGCCCAGTGGTGCATCGAGCGGCGGCGCTTCAGCGGCGGGCGCCGTGACCGTCCGCCCGGCCGCCGCCGGGGATCTGCGTGCCATGCTCCGGCTGGACACGGAGGTCTTCGGCGCCGACCGGACGCACATCCTCGCCCGGCTGCCGGCGTTCGCGGACCAGCTGCGGGTCGCGGAGGACGACGGTGAGCTGGTCGGTTACGCCGCGATCTGGCCGAGTGACCGAATCCATGCGGTTGGTCCGCTGATCGCCCGGGACACCGCCACGGCGAAGGCGCTTGTCACCTCGCTCGCCGAGGCGACGGACCGCCCCCTTCGCGTGGACATCGACGCGCGCCATGAGGAGCTGCTGGGCCTGCTCAAGGAGTGCGGTCTGCAGGCAGGTTCCGGAACCGCGGTGATGACCTACCGGACCCCGGAACTGCCGGGCGACTGGACCCGCCGCTTCGCGCCGCTGACCGTGGCGACGGGCTGACGCGGACCGGACCGGCCGAAGCGCCGTCCGCGCGCGCAACCACGCATGTCCGCCCCCATGTGCCGTGCCTCTCCCGACACTTGGAGACGGGCATCCAGGTATTTTCGCTGTCTGTACGGTGGTTCACCGACTAGGCGAGCGCCTCCACGGCAGCTGTCGCGAAGCCATGGTCCTGCTCGGGCGCGCCGCCGCCCACTCCGACGGCGCCGATCAGCCGGCCGTTGCGAAAGACCGGGACCCCGCCGGCGATGAAGAGCAGCGGCCGGTCGAGGGCGGTCGGCAGAGTGTGGAAGAGCCCGCCAGGCTGGACCGCGTCGACGAGGTCGGCGGTCGGGGCGCCGAGCTGGAGGGCCGTGTACGCCTTGCGGGTGCTGGTCTCGCCTGCGATGAGAACGGCCCGGTCGTCGCGCCGGAAGGCCAGCAGGTGACCGCCCGCGTCGAGGACCGTGACGGCAGCGGTGACACCGGCGGCCTCCGCGGCGGTGCGGGCAGCGGCAACGAGTGCTTCCGCGTCCTGGATGGTCAGCGGGGCGACAGCGACCGGCGAGAGGGTGGTGGTCATGAGGGATATCTCCTTGGTGCGGTTGAGCGTACGTACGCGTGGTGGCTGTGGGGGTGTCAGCGCCGGGCTTCGGCGACTGCGACCGGTTCGGGGATGTGACCGGCGACGCTCCGGCTGTGCGTGACCGTCCGGCGTTCCAGGACGCTGGAGAGGACGGCGAGAACCAGGGCGGATGCGGCCAGTGCGGCGCCGACCCAGTTGGGTGCGGTGTAGCCGAGACCGGCCGCGATGACGATGCCGCCGAGCCACGCAGACAGTGCGTTGCCGAGGTTGAAGGCGCCGATGTTGACGGCGGAGGCGAGGGTCGGAGCACCCGCTGCCTGGTCGAGCACCCGCTTCTGCAGTGGCGGTACGGTCGCGAAGCCCAGGCCGCCGATCAGGACGATGGTGACGGCTGCCGCGATCTTGTTGTGGGCGGTCAGGGTGAACAGGGACAGGACCACCGCCAGGGCACCCAGCGACACGTACAGCAACGGCATCAGGTGGCGGTCGGCGAACTTGCCGCCGAGCAGATTGCCCCCGACCATGCCGAGCCCGAAGAGGACCAGCAGCCAGGTGACGGCGGACGCGGAGTAGCCGGCGATCTCGGTCATCATCGGCGTGATGTAAGTGATCGCGGCGAAGACCCCGCCGAAGCCCAGGACGGTCATCGCCATGGCGAGCAGCACCTGCACATTGCGGAATGCGGCCAGCTCGTGGCGGAGCCGTACGCCCTCGGCCCTCGGCTGCTCGGGAACCAGCTTGGCCACACCGAGGAGGCCGACGACTCCGAGGGCCGCAACGATGAAGAACGTGGTCCGCCATCCGACGCTCTGCCCGATGTACGTGCCCAGCGGTACGCCGACGACATTGGCGACGGTGAGGCCGGTGAACATCATGGCGATCGCGCCGGCCCTCTTCTGCGGGGCGACCAGATCGGCCGCGACGACCGACCCGATGCCGAAGAAGGCGCCGTGGGCGAGTGAGGCGATCACCCGTCCCGCGAGCATCACCCCGAAGACGGGGGCTACGGCGGACACCGCATTGCCTAGGACGAACAGCCCCATCAGGAGCATCAGCATGCGTTTGCGGGTGACCCTGGTGCCGAGGACCGTCATCAGCGGAGCGCCGAGTACGACGCCGAGGGCGTAACCCGTGACCAGAAAACCTGCGGTCGGGATCGAGACCTGGAAGTCCGCAGCAACCTCGGGGAGCAGCCCCATGATCACGAACTCGGTGGTTCCGATACCGAATGCCCCGATGGCGAGGGCGAGGAGCGCGAGCGGCATGGGTTTCACCTTCCCAGAAGATTGCGTCTGCGCCTTACGAGCGTTCACAATAATTGCAGGCGCGGATTAATTGCAAGCACGGGCTATTGCGGACGTCCCCTATCCTGGACGGAAGCAGCTCCCGCACGGAGGAGAGACCATGACAGCGACGGACCCCGCACTGACCGCCCTCTCCCAGGGCTGGTGCGCCCTCTCCCTGCTCCACGGCAAGATCGAGGCCCATATCGAGCGGGCCCTGCAGTCCGGGCACGGCCTCAGCGTGCGGGAGTACTCCCTGCTCGACGTCCTGAGCCGGCAGCACAACGGCCCGGGCGGCCATCTGCAGATGAAGCAGGTAGCGGACGCCGTCGTGCTCAGCCAGAGCGCCACCACCCGCCTGGTCACCCGACTCGAGGACCGCGGGCTACTGACCCGGCATCTCTGCGACACCGACCGCCGCGGCATCTACACGGATGTGACCGAGGCCGGCCTCGCCCTTCTCGCCGAGGCCCGGCCGACCAATGACACGGCGTTGCGTGCCGCTCTCGACGAGGCCGCCAAGAATCCCGAGCTGGCCCACCTGGTCAGGACGGTCGAAGAGCTGAAGGTCCCCGCGCGGGCCGTGTGATCTGCGTAGTCTGCCGCTCATGAGCGATCTGGAGATACGGCCTGCGGCCCTCACCGACCTCCCGGCCGTCGTGGCCATGCTGGCGGACGATCCACTGGGCGCACAGCGCGAGTCACCGGACGACCTCGCCCCATACCACGCCGCGTTCCACCGACTTGCCGACGACCCGCACCAGCACCTGGTCGTCGCCGTACGCGAAGGCGCCGTCGTGGGGACCCTGCAGCTGACCGTGATCCCCGGGCTGTCCCGGCGCGGCTCGACGCGCTCGATCATCGAAGGTGTCCGTGTTCATGCCGATGAGCGCGGGAGCGGCCTCGGGACTCGGCTGATCCAATGGGCCGTGGACGAATCCCGGCGCCAGGACTGCCAGTTGGTCCAGCTGACGTCCGATGCGACCCGGCCCGATGCGCATCGCTTCTACGAGCGACTCGGCTTCATCGCCAGTCACGTGGGCTTCAAGCTCTCCCTCTGACCGCTGCTCGCAGCCCGACGGCGGGATCCCAAGGCCGAAGGAGGCCCCGGTGCACGGCATCAGCGACGCACAGCGCCGGGCCAGGCTCGGCCTGCGCCATCTCCTGGTGCCTTCCGCGCGGGCAGCGTCCGCGGAGTCCGTGGCCGACGCGGTCGTGGCCCTGCACGCCACCGACGCGGCCACGGTCTTCCTCTCCGTCTGCGCCCGGCTGTCCGAGGCGAGCGTCGGCGCGGTGGAACGGGCTCTCTACGAGGACGCCTCGCTGGTCCGGCTGCTCTCTATGCGCAACACCCTCTTCACCGTGTCGCACAGGCTCGCTCCGTACATCGACGCGTCGAACGCCCGGGCCGTGGCCGCCAAGGAGCGCCGGACTTTCCTCAAGCACCTGCGGGACGACGGGAACGGACTGGACGAGCGCTGGCTCGCCAAGACGGAGAAGGAGACTCTCGCCGTCCTGACGGCTCATGGCCCGGCCACCGGCAGCGAGCTGTCCGCCGCCGTACCGGCACTGCGTACGAAGATCACCGTCTTTCCCGGCAAGAAGCAGGAGACGGTGCAAGGCGTTGCCACACGCGTCATACGAGTCCTGGCTGCCGACGGTCTGATCCGCCGGGACAGGCCGCGCGGCTCCTGGACGTCCAGCCAGTTCCGATGGACGGCAGCCGAGCCCTGGCCCGCCCGGGAGCCCGCAGCGGCACAGGCGGAAGTGGCCCTGCGCTGGCTCCGCTCGTACGGCCCCGCGACCGAGGCCGACCTGAAGTGGTGGACGGGCTGGAGCCTCGGCCAGGCACGCAAGGCACTGGCAGCCGCCGAAGCCGAGGGGGTGCGGCTCGACAACGGCGCCACGGGCTGGGTCTCACCGGGGGATATGGAGCCCGAACCGGCCCTGGATCCCTGGGCGGCGCTGCTTCCGGCCCTCGACCCGAGCGCGATGGGCTGGGCCGATCGCGGCTTCCACCTTCCGGCGGAGTACCGGGGGGCGCTCTTCGACCGGGCCGGCAATGTCGGACCGACGGTGTGGTGGAACGGCCGGATCGTGGGCGGCTGGGCTCAGCGCGCCGACGGTGAGCCGGTATGGCGACTGTTGACCGACATCGGCCGGGAGGCCACCGCCGCGATCGGGGCGGAGGCGTCCCGGCTGTCGGGATGGGTGGGTGAAACGCGGATCACTCCGCGCTTCCGGACCCCACTGGAAAGGGAGCTGACGGCCTGAGAGGTCCACGCCGAGGCCTCTGGAACACCACGCGTTGCGTTTCACGTGAAACGCAACGCCGCCACGTCACAGGGACGTGACGGCGTGGCACTCAGGCGCCGAGGCCTCGCCAGCCCTCCGTGTCCACCCCGCCGGGGACGGCCGACGCAGGATCGTACGGTTCACGCGTGAAGACGAACGACCCCAGGTCGAGGTGGCTCACGCTGCCGTCGCCGGCCCTGATGACGCGGAGCGTCTCCCCGGCGTAGTACCCGTCCAGTCCGATCCAGCTGCCGTCGGGCTGCGCGACGAAGCGGGCGCCGCGACCACTGCCACGCAGCGGCTGCAGTGCCAGCCCTCCGTCCGCGGTCAGCCGCAGGATGTTCGGACGCGTGCCCCAGTACCAAGGGCCGGTCAGGGCGAGGAGTTCCGCGTCGACCTCGTTCAGCGGACGCCAGGGCTCGGGAATACGGGGCTCGGCCTCGGCAACGATCCCCACGAGGACTGCGGCGACCTCACCGGCGAACAGTCCTGCGGTGGTGTTGGTGAGCACCACGGCAGCCACATCGTCCTCGATGCTGAGCCAGAGCGCTGCCAGAAAGCCCGGCAGCGAACCGGTGTGCCCGAGAAGGGTGCGCCCGCCCTCTCGCACGACTTGCAGGCCGAGACCGTAATTGCCCTGCCAGTCACCGGACTCGGGCGGCGCCGACGGCGCGCGCATCTCCTCCACCGAAGCGGCGCCGAGTACCCGGTCGTCCCCCTCGGCAAGGAAGGAGGCGAACCGGAGGAGGTCGGTGGCCGTGGACCAGAGCTGCCCTGCCGGGGCCATCAGACCAAGGTTCTCGGCAGGTTCGGGCAGCATGGCATCGGCCCAGGGGTGCACTGCCCAGCCACCCGCGTGCGGCGCCTGCGGCTGGGTGGAGGTACGGCTCATGCCCAGCGGTTCCAGAATCTCGCGCTGCAGCACTTCCGCCCAGGATGCCCCACGCACCGCCTCGATCAGCGCGCCGAGCAGCGTGTAGCCGGGGTTGGAGTAGTGATGGCGCCGGCCTGGAGGATGCATCCGGGTCTGCTCGCCGAGGACATCGGCGAGTTCAGGACGCAACGTGCCCGGCGTCCGCTCCCACCAGGGTGCGGGCGACTCGGCACCTAGTCCCGCGCTGTGACCGAGCAGCTGAAGGACGGTGACACCGTCGACGCCCGTGTCCGGCAGATGCTTCTCCAGTGGGTCGTCGAGGTCCAGCAGACCTTCGTCGCGCAGCCGCAGAACCAGCACGGCGGTGAAGGTCTTGGTGAGGGAACCGATCCTGAACTGCGTATCGGCATCAGGAGCATGGCCGTCGACGCAGCTGCGGGAGCCGCTCCAGACGATCCGGCCCTGGCGCTGCACCGCAGCGACGAGCGAAGGGGCTCGGCCTTCGGCCTGCGCGGTGGCGATGCGGTGCAGCAGAGCGCGCTGCGTGCCGGGAAGCAGTTCTTCCGAGTGGTAGGTCATGCTCAACAAGTACCGGCGCAGCCGCTCCGTGGCGACCTCATTTCGAGGTGTGCGGGCCAAGAGCTCAACGCTTGCGGCTGTACGTCCTGACCAGCACCCCGTTGTCGAAGATACGCACCGACTCCAGCGCGAACTCGGTGGCCGCAAAATCCGAACCGAACATCGGCATGCCCGAGCCGTAGACCAGCGGATACGTCTTGATCACGAGTTCGTCGATCTCGTCGAGCAACTCCCCCGCGAGCTGCGAGCCGCCGCAGAGCCAGATCCCGAGTTCGCTGTCCTCCGCCTTGAGCTCCCGCACCCTGCCGACCACATCGTCCGAGACGAGCTCGACGTTCGGGTCGGGCGACTCCTTCATGGTCCGCGAGGCCACGAGTTCGCGCAGCTGGGCGTACGGACTGGTGATGTTCATGTCCAGCGCCAGCTGGTAGCTGCCCCTCCCCTGGATCACGGTGTCGAACCTCTGGTTCTCGGCGTCGTGAAAGCCGAGCTGGCGGCGGCCTTCGGTCGCGACCGTCTCCGGATACTGGGCCGTGAGGAACTCGAGGAACTCCTCGTTCACGAACGGGTACATGGACGACGCGTCGCCGCCCGGATCCCCGATGAAGCCGTCGATGGAGCAGGCAATGAAGTAGGTCAGCTTTCGCACGAGATCCCCGTTCGATGTGGGTTGACCGGACACTCAACCACTACACTCATAGTGCTTCATATGTAGTGGTTGGGCAATTCCTTTCCACCGATGAGCCAAAGGATGAGGGGGTACGCATGGTCAGGAACCCCGAGCGCAGGACGGCGCTCGTCGACGCGGCCATCGAGGTGCTCGCGCACGAGGGCGCACGAGGACTCACCTTCCGCGCGGTCGACGCGCAGGCGGGCGTCCCTGTGGGCACGTCGTCCAACTACTTCGCCAATCGGGACGATCTGTTCATGCAGACGGGTGCCCGGATCACCGACCGGATGACACCGGACCCGGTCAGGGTCGAGGAGGCCATGCGACCGGCGCCCTCACGCGAGCTGGTCACCGAGCTGATGCAGTGGCTGGTGCAGAGCATGGCAGATGACCGCACCGGCTATCTCGCCATGCTGGAACTGCGCCTGGAGGCAACCCGTCGGCCGGCCCTCCGCGACCACCTCAACCGAACCGTCCGCGCCGACCTGGACGAGAACGCCCGCTTCCACCGGGAGTCCGGGCTGCCGGGCGACGCCGACGCCTTCCTCGTGCTCTACCTCGCCATGACGGGCCTGCTGCTGGACCACTTCACCCTGCCCGGCATGCTCACCGGCGGCGACACCGCCGACCGCGACCTGGACCGGGTGGTGGAGACCCTCGTCACGCGAATCATCCCAACGGAGTGACCACGTCGGCGAACGCGGCAGGCACAGCAAGGCTGCCCTCGCGCAATCCCGGCCCCCGGCGCGTCGCTTGCGGTCCACCGGGGAGCTCCAGGCCACGACCGCGGCAATGATCCGCCGGTCGCACCTCAGGTCTGTGCCATGTCCACGAAGCGCGAGTAGTGACCCTGGAACGCCACGGTGATCGTCGCTGTCGGACCGTTACGGTGCTTGGCCACCATCAGGTCCGCCTCGCCCGCTCGCGGGGACTCCTTCTCGTACGCATCCTCGCGGTGCAGCAGGATCACCATGTCGGCGTCCTGCTCGATGGAGCCGGATTCACGCAGGTCGGAGACCATAGGCTTCTTGTCCGTACGCTGCTCGGGACCACGGTTCAGCTGGGACAGCGCGATGACCGGCAGCTCCAGCTCCTTCGCCAGCAGCTTGAGGTTTCGGGACATGTCCGAGACTTCCTGCTGACGGCTCTCGGCCCGCTTCGAACCACCGGACTGCATCAGCTGCAGATAGTCGATGATCACCAGCTTGATGTCGTTCCGCTGCTTCAGACGACGGCACTTCGCCCGGATCTCCATCATCGAAAGGTTCGGCGAATCGTCGATGTAGAGCGGGGCGGCCGAGACGTCCGGCATCCGGCGGGCCAGCCGCGTCCAGTCCTCGTCGGTCATCGTGCCCGAACGCATGTGGTGCAGCGCCACCCGCGCCTCGGCGGACAGCAGACGCATCGCGATCTCGTTGCGCCCCATTTCGAGCGAGAAGATCACGCTGGGCAGGTTGTGCTTGATCGACGCTGCCCGGGCGAAGTCCAGGGCCAGCGTGGACTTACCCATGGCCGGACGTGCCGCGATGACGATCATCTGGCCCGGGTGCAGGCCGTTCGTCAGCGCGTCGAAGTCGGTGAAGCCGGTCGGTACACCGGTCATCTCACCGGAGCGCGATCCGATCGCCTCGATCTCGTCGAGTGCGCCCTCCATGATGTCGCCGAGCGGCAGATAGTCCTCGCTGGTGCGCTGCTCGGTGACGGCATAGATCTCGGCCTGCGCGGAGTTGACGATCTCGTCGACGTCGCCGTCGGCCGCGTATCCCATCTGCGTGATCTTCGTGCCGGCCTCGACGAGCCGTCGCAGGACCGCCCGCTCGTGGACGATCTCCGCGTAGTACGAGGCGTTGGCCGCGGTCGGCACGGACTGGACGAGGGTGTGCAGATAGGGGGCACCACCCACCTTGGTGATCTCGCCGCGCTTGACCAGCTCGGCCGCGACCGTGATCGGGTCGGCCGGCTCGCCCTTGGCATAGAGGTCGAGGATCGCCTGGAAGACGGTCTCGTGGGCGGGACGGTAGAAGTCGTGCCCCTTGATGATCTCCACGACGTCGGCGATGGCGTCCTTGGACAGCAGCATGCCGCCGAGAACCGACTGCTCGGCGTCGAGGTCCTGCGGGGGAACGCGCTCGAAGCCGGGCGATCCGCCGTCCCAGCCGCTGCTCTCCCGGCCGCGGTCGTGCTGCTCACCACGGTCCCGGCTGTCACCGCGACGCGGGCGGGAAACGGGCAGACGGTCACTGGGACCGGTGTCGGCCCAGGGGTCGTCCAAAGGCTCGGGAATACTCACCGGGCCACCTCCTCCCGTCCGCTCCGCGGACCCTCGCCGTGCCACTCCTTCTTACGGCACAGCACCGACAATCAAGACGCTCGACTCCGGTTCCTGCACGTCGAGTTCTGTGGGATGCCAGGGCTGAAACGGGGTGTGGGCGCCGGTCCACCGTAGGCGGCCCAGCACCGTCAGCCAATCTAGTTATCCACAGGGCATGTGGACGACGGACCAGATGTTGTGGAGAACTCCGCAGAACCTGTGCACGGAGCGGGGGACAGCACTGTGGACAAACTCATAACACCACCATCACCACACTTCTGACCTGGTCTTTCTCCATCCACGGGCTGTGGGGGAGAAAAACTTTCCGAGTCGGCACAAGATCACGGCAAACCACGTGCGGAAGAACACGACGCACCCGCAAATGTAAGGATCACTACTACATTGCGTCCGTTACCTGTGGAAGGTTAGATTGACCCCTATGACCCTGGCCCCAGCGCCCTCGCGCTCCAGTCGCCGACAGCACGATCGCGAGATCATCGCGCTCGCCGTCCCCGCCTTCGGCGCACTCGTCGCCGAGCCGCTCTTCGTCATGGTCGACAGCGCCATCGTCGGCCATCTGGGCACACCGCAACTTGCGGGCCTGGGCGTCGCCGCAGTACTGCTGACCACCGCCGTCAGCATCTTCGTCTTCCTCGCGTACGCCACCACGGCGGCGGTCGCCCGACAGGTAGGAGCGGGCGATCTTTCCTCCGCGATACGGCAGGGCATGGACGGCATCTGGCTGGCATTGCTCCTCGGTGTCGCCGTCATAGCCGTGACGCTCCCCTCGGCCTCCTGGCTCGTCGGTATCTTCGGCGCCTCCGACACCGCCGCCCCGTACGCCATCACCTATCTACGGATATCCAGTCTCGGCATCCCCGCCATGCTCATGGTGATGGCCGCGACCGGCGTACTCCGGGGCCTGCAGGACACCAGAACCCCGCTCTATGTCGCCATCGGCGGCTTCGCGGCCAACGGCGCCCTCAATGCGGGTCTTGTCTACGGCGCCGGGCTCGGTATCGCCGGATCGGCCTGGGGCACGGTGATCGCCCAGTTCGGGATGGCTGCCGCCTATCTGATCGTGGTGGTACGGGGAGCGCGTCGGCACGGGGCTTCGTTGCGCCCCGACGCGACAGGAATCCGGGCCAGCGCGCAGGCCGGCGTCCCCCTGCTGGTCCGTACGCTGTCGCTCCGTGCCGTACTGCTAATCGCCACCGCCGTCGCCGCACGCCTCGGCGACACCGATATCGCCGCCCACCAGATCATCCTCTCCCTGTGGAGCCTGATGGCTTTCGCCCTCGATGCCATCGCCATCGCCGGGCAGGCCATCATCGGCCGCTATCTGGGAGCCAATGACACCCAGGGCGCGCGTGAGGCATGCCGCCGGATGGTGCAGTGGGGCATTGCCTCGGGTGTGGTGCTCGGGGCACTGATCGTGCTCGCGGGGCCCCTCTTCATCCCGCTCTTCACCGGTGACGGGGCGGTGCAGGACACACTGATCCCGGCTTTGCTGGTGGTGGCACTGTCCCAGCCGATCGCCGGCGTGGTCTTCGTCCTGGACGGTGTACTGATGGGCGCCGGGGACGGACGTTATCTCGCCTGGGCCATGCTGATCACCCTGGCTGTCTTCGCTCCGGTCGCCCTGCTCGTGCCCACGATCGGCGGGGGGCTGACGGCGCTGTGGTGGGCGATGACCCTGATGATGACGGTCCGCATGGTGACGCTCTGGCTGCGGACCCGTTCGGGCAAGTGGATGGTCACCGGGGCCATCCGCTGACCACCGGCCACGGAGTCGGTTTCACGTGAAACGACGAGGGGCCGCACTCCCATGGAGTACGGCCCCTCACCTGCTCTGGTGAGCTCTGCCCTTAGGCAGCAACGACCTCGATGCCGAGCTTCGCTGCAACCTCGGGGTGCAGACGCACGGACACCTGGTGTCCGCCGAGCGTCTTGATCGGCGAGCCGAGCTCGACGCGACGCTTGTCGACGTCCGGGCCACCGGCAGCCTTGATCGCCGTAGCGATGTCGGCCGGGGTGACGGAGCCGAAGAGGCGGCCGGCGTCGCCGGAGCGAACAGCCAGACGGACCTTCACGGCCTCGAGCTTGGCCTTGACCTCGTTGGCCTGCTCGATCGTCGCGATCTCGTGGATCTTGCGGGCGCGGCGGATCTGCGCCACGTCCTTCTCGCCACCCTTGGTCCAGCGGATGGCAAAGCCACGCGGAACCAGGTAGTTACGGGCGTACCCGTCCTTGACGTCGACGACGTCGCCGGCAGTGCCGAGGCCGGAGACCTCGTGGGTGAGGATGATCTTCATTATTCGGTCACCCTTCCCTTATCGCGCGGTGGACGTGTAGGGCAGCAGCGCCATCTCACGGCTGTTCTTGACTGCCGTGGCGACGTCACGCTGGTGCTGCGTGCAGTTGCCGGTGACGCGGCGGGCACGGATCTTGCCGCGGTCGGAAATGAACTTCCGCAGCATGTTCGTGTCCTTGTAGTCCACGTACTGGGTCTTGTCCTTGCAGAACGCGCAGACCTTCTTCTTAGGCTTGCGCACAGGCGGCTTCGCCATGGTGTTTCTCCTGTGTGATCAAGAAGTGGGGGTACGAGCTGCCCTAGAAGGGAGGCTCGTCCGAGTAGCCGCCACCAGAACCACCAGAACCGCCGGAGCCGCCGGAGCTTCCGCCCCAACCGCCTCCGCCGCCCTGCTGACCCCCGCCCTGCTGGCCGCCGGCCGGCGCGCTGGTGGCCCACGGGTCGTCGGCGGGAGCACCGCCGCCACCCTGCTGGCCACCGCCACTGGGACCGCCGCCCCAGTTGCCGCCGCCCTGCTGGCCACCGCCGTAACCACCCTGGCCGCCCTGGCCACCCTGGCCACCGCGACCGGTGGTCTTGGTGACCTTGGCCGTGGCGCTCTTGAGACTGGGGCCGACTTCCTCGACGTCCAGCTCATAGACCGTGCGCTTCACGCCTTCGCGGTCTTCGTACGACCGCTGCTTCAGCCGGCCCTGCACGACAACGCGCATGCCTCGCTGAAGCGACTCGGCGACGTTCTCCGCCGCCTGTCGCCAGACCGAGCAGGTGAGGAACAGGCCTTCGCCGTCCTTCCACTCATTGGTCTGTCGATCGAAGATGCGGGGAGTGGACGCGACACGGAACTTCGCGACCGCCGCACCGGACGGGGTGAAGCGCAGCTCGGGGTCGTCGACGAGATTGCCGACGACCGTGATGACGGTCTCGCCTGCCATGGGTGAACCTCTCGGCGGGGATTGCTTCTGGCTGCTTGCTGCTACTCGAACCCGATGACCGCTGAGCTAGATGCTCAGTGGATCTCGGGACGGAGGACCTTGGTCCGGAGGACCGACTCGTTCAGGTTCATCTGGCGGTCGAGCTCCTTGACGATCGCAGGCTCGGCCTGCAGATCGATGACCGAGTAGATGCCCTCGGGCTTCTTCTTGATCTCGTAAGCGAGACGACGACGGCCCCAGGTGTCGACCTTCTCAACCTTTCCGTTGCCCTCACGGACGACGGAGAGGAAGTTCTCGATCAACGGGGAGACAGCGCGCTCCTCGAGATCGGGGTCGAGGATGACCATCACCTCGTAGTGACGCATGTGGAACCCACCTCCTTTGGACTCAGCGGCCACGGTCGTTCCGTGGCAGGAGGGTCGTGATGCGTAAAGCAACAGTGTCTCCGAGTAAAACAGCCGGCACTGACAACGCCCTCCATCGAGAAGGGCTGATGTGCTGGCCTGGGCAGACACCGGTGCAGACGTTACAGAGTACCCGCACACCGGCTTCCGGTTGAAATCCGGTGCTCAGGAGACGCAATCTGTACACATCGGGTGTGAGCGGCGCCACGAGACGCCGCCTTTCGGCCAGGAGGTACTCCATGGCACAGACAATGCGAACCCGCCCTCCCGTTTCCCTGCTGGCCACGGACGGCAGACCCCATCCGCTGCAGGACACTCTGGTGGCGGTAACAGTCGTTCTCGGCGCTGTCGCCTTCGTGGCGGCGATGTTCCACGGCCTGCATCTGATCAGCTCGTGGGCCGGACTCCTCGGGATCCTGACGGGTGCGTACGGGCAGTACATCTCGGTGACCACGCGCGAGAGGTTCCCGCTGATCCTCGGCATCGGCGCGTCGGCCATCGGATTCTTCCTGGGCATGGCCCACGGAGGCCTCTTCGGCGGCGTGGTCGGCTGACTCCGGTCCGGGCCCGGCCGAACACACTGGGACCCGGCGCCGGTCCACACCCCGGGGCCGTCCAGGTCCCGGTGGGCCGGGCCGTCGGGTCCGGCCGGGTCGGCAAGGTCCCATAGGGCCAGACGGGGCGCTCCCCGGTCGCAGTAGGCTTCGGCGCGAGAGCCGGAGCCCCTGACCGATGGGGACACACCTGCCGAGGAGCGCCCCGACATGAGCCTGACCCTGAGGACCATCAGCCGCGAGCAGCATCTGGCGTACATCCAGAATCTGCCCGCGGCGAGTCACATGCAGGTCCCGGCATGGGCTGATGTGAAGGCCGAATGGCGCTCGGAGAGCCTGGGCTGGTTCGACAAGAACGGCCAGCTCGTCGGCGCAGGCCTGGTGCTGTACCGGCAGTTGCCCAAGATCAAGCGGTATCTCGCGTACCTGCCCGAGGGCCCGGTCATCAACTGGTACGCCCCGAACCTGGACGACTGGCTGCGGCCGATGCTGACGCATCTGAAGCAGCAGGGCGCATTCTCCGTGAAGATGGGTCCGCCTGTCGTCATCCGCCGCTGGGACGCGGCAGCCATCAAGTCCGGCATCCAGGACCCCGACGTGAAGCGCCTGCGCGACGTCGAGGCCACCCACATCGAGCCGCGCGCCTTCGAAGTCGCGGACCGCCTGCGGAAGATGGGCTGGCAGCAGGGGGAGGACGGCGGTGCCGGATTCGGTGACGTACAGCCGCGCTACATCTTCCAGGTACCGCTGGCCAACCGTTCGCTCGAAGACGTCCACAAGGGCTTCAACCAGCTGTGGCGACGCAACATCAAGAAGGCCGAGAAGGCCGGCGTCGAGGTCGTGCAGGGCAGCTATGAGGAACTGGCCGAGTGGCAGCGGCTGTACGAGATCACGGCGGAGCGGGACCACTTCCGGCCGCGACCGCTGGGCTACTTCCAGCGCATGTGGACGGCCCTCAACAACGAGGACCCCAACCGGATGCGGCTCTACTTCGCGCGGCACGAGGGCGAGAACGTCGCGGCCGCGACCATGCTGATCGTCGGGGGCCACGTCTGGTACTCGTACGGCGCGTCCGCCAACCACAAGCGCGAGGTCCGGCCCTCGAACGCGATGCAGTGGCGGATGCTGCGCGACGCGTACGCCATGGGCGCCACCGTCTACGACCTGCGCGGCATTTCCGACTCGCTGGACGAGACCGACCACCTCTTCGGCCTGATCCAGTTCAAGGTGGGCACCGGCGGGCAGGCGGCGGAGTACCTCGGCGAGTGGGACTTCCCGCTCAACAAGCTTCTGCACAAGGCACTCGACATTTACATGTCGCGACGCTGACGAAACCGGCTTCATTCGTTTCAATAGGCGCTTCAGCAGGCATGCCGGAAGGCAGGCCAACAAGCTCAGGCACTTCATCAAGCTCCGCATACCTCTGATACACCGCAGCCACCAGAAAGGTTCCGGACCGGCCATGGCGCTCTCCCTCTACGTCGACACCGCGCGCTGGCGGGCGCACCAGAAATCCGTGCTCGACCAGTTCCCCGGCCTCGTCCCGGTCTGCAAGGGCAACGGATACGGCTTCGGTCACGAGCGGCTCGCCGACGAGGCGATCCGCTTCGGCTCGGACACGCTGGCCGTCGGCACCACCTACGAGGCGGCCCGCATAAAGGACTGGTTCAGCGGCGATCTGCTGGTCCTCACCCCGTTCCGGCGGGGCGAGGAGCCGGTGCCGCTGCCCGACCGCGTCATCCGGTCCGTGTCCTCCGTGGACGGTGTGCACGCACTGGTCGGGGCCCGGGTCGCCATCGAGTGCATGAGCTCGATGAAGCGTCACGGCGTCAAGGAGGAGGAGCTGGGGCAGCTGCACGCCGCCATCGAGGACGTACGCCTCGAAGGTTTTGCCCTGCACCTGCCGCTGGACCGTACGGACGGCTCGGACGCGGTCGAGGAGGTCATCGGCTGGATGGACCGCCTGCGGGCGGCCCGGCTGCCGCTGCACACCATGTTTGTCAGCCATCTGCGCGCCGAGGAACTGGCCCGGCTGCAGCAGCAGTTCCCGCAGACCCGCTTCCGCGCCCGCATCGGCACACGGCTGTGGCTCGGCGACCACGACGCGACGGAGTACCGGGGCTCCGTCCTTGACGTCACACGTGTCGTCAAGGGCGACCGGTTCGGCTACCGCCAGCAGAGAGCCGCCTCCGACGGCTGGCTGGTTGTCGTCGCCGGCGGTACGTCGCACGGCGTGGGCCTGGAGGCCCCGAAGGCGCTGCACGGCGTGATGCCGCGGGCCAAGGGCGTCGCCCGCGCGGGCCTGGCCACGGTCAACCGCAATCTGTCGCCGTTCGTCTGGGCGGGCAAGCAGCGCTGGTTCGCCGAGCCGCCGCACATGCAGGTGTCGATCCTCTTCGTGCCCGCGGACGCGCCGGAGCCGAAGGTCGGCGACGAGCTGGTCGCCCATCTGCGCCACACGACCACCCAGTTCGACCGCCTCGTCGACCGCTGAGGCGCTGGGACGACCCGGAGAACGACCGTTGAGGCCAGGGCCTCGCCGAGGGCTCGCAGCCTTCCGGCGAGGCCATGCTCAGTCGGTGGCCGATTCGTGCGCCGCGCCCCACTCCACCCGCGGTCCCTCGATTGCGTGCGCCGCGTGCCGCGGCCGGTGCACCGCCGCGTGTCCCAGGACAAAGACATCCTCGGCCCCGTCGAGCACCCCTCCCGACGGATCGTCCGACCCGTCGCTGCGTACGACGTCCCGCTCCGGCATCAGGATGTCCCGTACGACGACGACGCAGAGGTACAGCGTGCCCAGCAGATGCACGGCGATCGCCAGCTGGTAGCCCTCCGTCGGCAGCCCCTGGTGCTTGTCGCCGCTCGTCGTGTAGGCGAGGTACATCCAGATCCCCAGGAAGTACATGACCTCGCACGCCTGCCAGATGAGGAAGTCCCGCCAGCGCGGCCTGGCCAGCGCCGCGAGAGGGATCAACCACAGCACGTACTGCGGCGAATAGACCTTGTTGGTGAGGATGAACGCCGCGACGACGAGAAACGCCAGCTGGGCGAAGCGAGGGCGGCGCGGGGCCATCAGCGTCAGCACGCCGATGCCCGCGCACAGCAGGAGCGTCAGCAGCAGCGAAATGTTGTTCACGGTGTCGACCGAGATGGAGATGCCGGCACGCTGCGCGATGATCAGCCAGAACGAACCGAAGTCGAGCGGCCGGTCGTGGCTGAACGTGTAGAACTTCTTCCACCCCTCGGGCGCGAACACCATCACCGGCAGGTTCACCACCAGCCAGGACGCGGCCGCACCGAGCGTCGCCACGAAGAACTCCCGCCATTTACCGGCCCGCCAGCAGAGCACAAAGATCGGCCCCAGCAGGAATACGGGATAGAGTTTGGCGGCCGTGGCGAGGCCGATGAGGATGCCGAACGCCAACGCCCGCTGTCGGGACCACATGAGCATGGCCGCGGCCGTCAGGGCGACGGCCAGCAGGTCCCAGTTGATCGTCGCGGTGAGCGCGAAGGCGGGCGCCAGGGCGACCAGCAGCCCGTCCCACGGACGGCGCCGGTGCGTACGTGCGACACACACGGCCATGACCGCGGTGCAGATCATGAGCATGCCCGCGTTGACCACCCAGTACATCTGCTCGCGGTACTGCATGGAGCCGCCTGGCGTCAGCCAGGCGGCGACCTGCATGAACACACCCGTCAGTACGGGGTACTCGAGGTACTGCATGTCGCCGCTCAGCCGGTCGAAGTACGGCACGAGGCCGTCGGCGAAGCCACGCCCGACGAAGAGATGCGGAATGTCGGAGTAGCAGGCGTGCGTGTACTGCGAACTGGCGCCTCTGAACCACGCCCAGTTGTAGCAGGGGGCCTTCTGCACCATGCCGAGCGCGAACATCCCGATCGCCACCAGCGCGACGACACGCACGGGTGTGAGCGGGCCGGTGCCGGTCCTCGCCCAGCGCCCCGACCGGCCGCCGATCAGCTCGCTGCCGGCTGCCGCGATCTCGTCCTGCTGGGTGGGCCGTACGACGGGCCGCTGCTGGTGCACGCTCGTGTCTTCTGCGCTTGGCATGCCGCATATCCTGCCCCATGCACGGTCGAACACTGCATAGCAGTCAGTTGCGAGCCAGCAGTTTCTTGGAGAAGGAGACTCGCTTCTGGAATTCTCGTTTCGCCTTCCTCAACTGCTCTTTATGTGCAGAGATCCCCTTGCGCTGATAAGAGGAGTCGATTTCATACCACTTTTCCATCAATCCGCTGTCGTAGTTACAACGCACCTCAGCTTCTGCCATACCGTGAAATTGGTGAGGGTCGGGGGGGCGCGGGGGCGGGCGGCGCCCCCCGCCCGGGGGGAAGAAGACAGGGAAGA